>DATCUL010000105.1:0-4659 GCA_036567405.1 Methyloversatilis sp.
CGCTGGCCCACGGCCATGTGCGCCGCGAAGACGGCGGCCGCGCCGACTTCATCGGCCTGCCCGGCAATCCGGTGTCCAGTTTCGTCACCTTCGTGCTGCTGGTGCGTCCTTTCATCCTGCGTCGCATGGGGGTGTCCGACGTGGCGCCGAAGCCCTATACGGTACGTGCCGATTTCGACTGGCCGAAGCCTGACCGCCGGCGCGAATTCCTGCGTGTGCGTCGCAACGCCGATGGCGGCGTCGATCTGTTCGCCAACCAGAGCTCCGGCGTGCTGACGTCCACGGTCTGGGGCGATGGCCTGGTCGACCTCGCACCCGGGCAGGCCGTCGCGCGGGGCGACGTCGTATCCTTCCTGCCATTCGAGTCACTGCTTTACTGAGATCCGTACATGAACATCAAGGTGCTGTATTTCGCCGCGCTGCGCGAGGCGCTCGGAACCTCGGGCGAGACGGTCACGCTGCCGGATGGCTGCACGACGCTGGCCGGTGTGCGTGCGCTGATCGCCGCGCGCGGTGGCGACTGGGAAAAGCTCGAACGGATGAAGAACCTGCGCGCGGCCATCAACCAGCGCATGGCCGAGCCGTCGGCCGCGGTGGCCGATGGTGACGAGGTGGCGTTCTTTCCGCCGGTGACCGGAGGCTGACATGACTGGAGTGAGGTTACCCACGCCCGCATTTTTCGCTGAGGGCTGGTTTTACACCGTCAGCCGGGTGGTGCGGCCATGAGCATCAGCGTTCAGGAAGCCGACTTCGACATCGGCGCCGAGATCGATGCGCTGCTGGCCGGGCGCACCGACGTCGGTGCTGTGGCGACCTTCACCGGGCTGGTGCGCGACATCAACGACGGCTCCGGCGTGCACGCGATGACGCTGGAACACTATCCGGGTATGACCGAGTCGGCGCTCGAGGAAATTGTCGGGCAGGCGAAGGCGCGCTGGGACATCCTTGCGGTGCGCGTGATCCATCGGGTCGGCACGCTGCAGCCGGCCGACCGCATCGTGCTGGTCATCGTCGCAGGCAGCCATCGTGGCGAAGCGTTCGCCGCCTGCGAATTCATCATGGACTACCTGAAGACGCGTGCTCCGTTCTGGAAGCGAGAGGACACGCCGGACGGCAGCCGCTGGGTCGATGCCCGTGACACCGACGACAGCGCCGCCCAGCGCTGGAACTGAAAACAACTGCTAATTCACCCCTTCGAGGCCCCGGCCGCCGCCCGCATCATGGCATTTCGCACGGTCCGCTTTCCTGTGGACCGGTACCTTCAACTCAGGCGCTGCATCCGTGCGGCGATCGATACGCAGTGATCCGTGACCGGTATGTCGCAACGGGTCATTCATCGCCAGAGTTTGTCAGCGGTCCGTTCAGGGCCGTGTGGTAGCCGGCGCACGATCCTGATTGAAGAGGTGTGGTGTGAAACTGAAGAAACTCGGTTTGGGCGTGGCAGTGTCCGCGCTGGTTCTCGCAAGCGGCGCGGCGCAGTCGTCACCGATCCGTTACGACTTCACTGCCGAAGGCAATACGACGGGGTTTTTCACCTATGACGATGCGGCCGCCTCGATCGGAAGCGGCCCGTTCGCCAGCGGTGGCAAGGCCTACTCGGCGCAGGCCTTCTCGATCAACGGCGTGAACGTGCTGAATCCTATTGTCATTCTGTACAACGACTATGGTTTCGTGGGCAACGACTTTCTGTATGTCACCAATATGTCCGCCGACCCCTACCTTCAGTTGAGCGGGGATTTCCTGAGTGACGACGCGCTGACTTCCTTCGGTTTCAGCCACGTTCTGGACGATTTCAGTGGCAATGACGTGAATGCCCTGTACGGTGGCCAGAGTGGCTTCGCGATGTTGCTGACGCTCGATGGCAGTACCGAACAGCACACGGTACCCGAACCGGCTACGCTGTCACTGGTTGCGCTCGGCGTCGCCGGTGCAGTCGTGAGCCGGCGCCGGAAGAAGTTGGCGATGGCCTGAGTGCCAGCAGCAGCAAAGAAAAAGCCCGCGGATGCGGGCTTTTTCTTTGCTGGCCGGACCGAGTGCAGGCCAGAGCGACCGGCCATGGACCGGTCGGCACGAGCTCAGCGCTTGCCGTCCTCGACCTTGACCGGCAGCGGGAAGGGTTTGACCGTGCGGCCCTTCTTTGCGTACAGCAGCACCGGCGCGCAGCGTTCGGGGTCGGCGTGGATGCCGACGCAGTCCAGGCACTGGAAGCAGTCGTCGTAGCGGATTTCGCCGCTGCGCTCGATCGCGTCGTACTGGCAGCGGTGACGGCAGGTCTGGCACGGCTTGCCGCATTCGGCCCGGCGTTTCAGCCAGTCGAACATGCGCAGCTTGCCGCCCAGCGTCATCGCGGCGCCGAGCGGGCACAGGTAGCGGCAGAAGAACTTGTAGCAGAACGCGCCGGCCAGCAGCAGGCCAGCTGCCCAGGCGACGAAGGGCCAGCTGCGGTCGAAGCCGACCGTGATCGCGGTCTTGAACGGTTCGATCTCGACCATGCTTTCGGCCACCCGCGGCGCGGCGGCCGCGGCCACGACCAGCGTCAGCAGGATGACGTAGCGGCCGCGGTCCAGCGTACGAGCCAGCAGTGCCGGCAGCCGGACCTGCGGTATGCGCAGCCGCTGCGCCAGCATCGCGACGAATTCCTGCAGCGCGCCGAACGGGCACAGCCAGCCGCAGAAGGTGCCGCGTCCCCAGACGAAGAAGCTGACCGCGGTGAAGGCGATGATCAGCAGCGAGATCGGGTCGTACAGGAAGCTGGCGAGGTTCTGGCCGGCGGCCAGCGTCTTGATGGCGCCGGTGATCTGCACGATGGACAGCTGTCCCTGGCCGTACCAGCCGATGAACACCAGCGTGAACAGCAGGAAGGCGCTGCGGAACAGCACCAGCCGTTTCGCGCTGCGCGCCATCCACTGCGGACGCGCCAGCACGACACTGAGCAGTGCCAGCGCGAAGCCGATCAGTGCCAGATCGGGCCAGCGCCCCTGCCAGGCGATCAGCCATTCGGGCAGCGGTCTGGGCGGATAGACAAACAGCTGCTTCGGGGCCGCATACTCGAAGCTCACCGTCTTGTGCGTGATGCGCGGCAGCATCATGCCCTTGGCCCGGGTCAGCGTCAGCGCGACCTGCATCGGCTGTCCGGGGTCCAGCCCGGCTTCGCCATAGATGCGGAACACGCCGGACGAGTTGAACTTCGGTGCATCGGCCGGCAGCGGGTGCTCGAACACCATGTGGCGCATTTCGACCGGCAGGTCGGCCTGGCTCAGCGACAGCTTCGGCGGCGCGGTGCCGGGCACGAAGTTCTCGTCCAGCAGCACTTCGCGTCCGGTGGTGGCCAGCCAGATCGCGTGCTGGCCATCGTCCAGCCGCTTCATCAGTTCGGCGTAGCGGTCGTCGCCCAGCAGCGCACGCCCGATGGTCGGCGCATTCAGATAGCCGACATAGATTTCGACCAGGGTGTCGTCCGGATGCGCCAGCGCGTCCTCGTCCACGCCTTCGCCGTCGGTGCCGGCGAAAAGCTTTTCCGCCTGGGCATGCGTGACCCGATAGGTGCCGACCAGGCCGCGCTTGACCAGCGTGGCGAAATCAAGTGCCTCATAGACGTCGCTGCGCGCCTGTGCCGCCGGACCGCGTGCGCCGGGGTCGGCGAAGCCCAGCTTGGCACGCGCCACCGCAAGACCGGCGGCCAGCACGGTCTGGTTGACGATGCGCACCGAAGAGGTTGCCTTGGTCACGCCGTCGAGCACGACGCGGTTGTCGCCGCTGCCGGAGCGCGTGTTGCCGTACGGCGAGGACACATTGATCTGCTGGCGCAGGTTCTTGCCGGCGTACTGGCGTACGAAGTCGTGCAGTGGCACTTCGCCCAGACCGCTCAGGAAGACCGGCTCGTGCTGGCGCAGCACCGCCACATCGATGAAGCCGCCCTTGCGATCGATCGCGACCAGCAGGTTCATCGGTGTGCCTTCGAAACCCGGTATCGGCGCGATGTCGATCGACTCGAACACGTAACCGACCGGCCCGGCGTCCGGTTCCAGTTCGCTGGTGATCGGCCAGGCGGGTATGTCGGACAGCTTGGGCTGGATGTGCAGAGGCGGCGGAAAGCGCCGCTCCAGATCTTCCACGGACAACTCGCCGGCCAGCGACGGGCGGGCCAGGAGCGCGGTCAGCAGCACCAGCAGGAGGTGCATGAAACGGAGCGTGCGGGGCGACATGAAGAAGTGTGGTGCAGGCGATGGACGGCGACGCTAGCACAGCCGACGCATTCGGTTGTGTGCGCTGCAACCACGCATGCGCAGCGGATTGTCAGGCCGGCCCGAGTTGCAACACCAGCATTGCCCGCAGCCCGCCTTCGGGACGGCGGATCGGCGTGATGTCGCCGCTTTGGGCGCGGATCCGGCATTCTGGCATCCGGGTGCAACATCTCACCCGGTTGGGGCGATCACGAAACTCTTCGGCAAGCCCGGTTTCTCGCCCGAAGGGCCGGATGAACAGGCACCCGAACCTTCACGTCCGGGCGCCGTGAAACGCAGTTCAGATGGTGGCTTGCCGCTTCCGGCGGCGGGCGACAGCGCCCAGCAGGCCGAGGCCTGTCAGCATCATCGCGTGGTTTTCCGGCTCAGGGACGGCGGCGACCGACAGCAGGAATGCGTGAGTCTGGCCCGAACG
>DATCUL010000106.1:0-1884 GCA_036567405.1 Methyloversatilis sp.
CGATGCTGGCAACGTAAAGCGCGAACAGCACGAGTCCCTGCAATTCCAGCCCGCCGGCAACGGTCTGCCGCGGAATGAAGGCACCGATCAGCAGCGCGTAGACGGGCAGCCGGGCAGAACAGGTCATCAGCGGCGCGATCATGATGGTGACCCAGCGGTCGCGCGGATTCTGGATCGTGCGCGTGGCCATGATGCCCGGGATGGCGCAGGCGAAGCTCGACAGCAGCGGGATGAACGAGCGCCCGGACAGCCCGACGCCGCCCATCAGCCGATCGAGCAGGAAGGCGGCACGCGGCAGATAGCCGGATTCCTCGAGCAGCAGGATGAAGAAGAACAGGATGACGATCTGCGGCAGGAATACCAGCACGCCACCCAGGCCGGCGACGATGCCGTCGACCAGCAGGCTGCGCAGCATGCCTTCGGGCAGCAGGGCACCGACCGCTTCACCCAGCGCGGATGTTGCGGACTCGATCAGGCCCATCGGCGCTTCGGCCCACGCGAATACCGCCTGGAAGATCAGGAACAGCACGACCAGCAGCAATGCCGGTCCGGCCAGCGGATGCAGCAATACGCGGTCGGCCCGATCGGTGAAGGCATGGGCCTCGAGCGCATCCAGACCGAGCGCCCGAAGGATTTCGCCGACACGGCGATGATCCTCGGCCAGGCTGGCAGTGTCCGACGGAACCGGCACGGCACCGACCGGCACGCTATCGAGCGCATGCAGCAGCGCATCCGCGCCGCCCGCACGCACGGCCACCGTAGACACGACCGGCAGCCCGAGTTCTCGCGACAGCACGCCGGTATCGACCTCGAAACCCCGCGCGCGCGCCAGATCGGTCATGTTGAGCGCGACCACGACCGGCAGGCCGAGCCGCTTGAGTCCGAGCACGAGGCGCAGCTGGCGTGACAGATGGGTTGCATCGACCACTGCCAGCACCAGATCCGGACGCCGCTCGCCGGCCAGCCTGCCCGCAAGCACATCGCAGGTCACCTTTTCGTCCGGCGAATGCGGCGTCAGGCTGTAGGTCCCGGGCAGATCCAGCACGCTCAGCCGCCGGCCGGACGCGGTACGCATCGAACCTTCCTTGCGCTCGACCGTGACGCCTGCGTAATTGGCCACCTTCTGCCGACTGCCGGTCAGCAGGTTGAACAACGCCGTCTTGCCGCAGTTGGGGTTACCGACCAGCGCCAGCACTGACGGCTGCAGCAGCGCGGTATCGACTGCCGCCTGCGTCACCACGCGACTCCCGACGCATTCGCAACCAGAACGCAGGCGGCTTCGGCCCGTCGCAGTGCAAAGGTGCACACACCGACGCGCACCGCCAGCGGTTCGTTGCCCGGCTGTCCGCGACGCAGCACGCACACGGTCTCGCCCTCGATGAAGCCGAGTTCGCGCAGACGCTGAGCCCACTCCGGCGCATGGCTGCAGTCACGCACGTCGATCACTGTCATCGGCGCGCCGGTTGGCGCATCGCTCAGCGCAATGGCCGAAGCTGCCTGGCAGTCCGCCGGGTTCATGAACGACAAACTCCAGCCGGCCTTGACCGCAACGTGCGGGCACTCGATGACATGGCGCTGGTTGCAGCAGGACGGAACGCGGACGACATGAACGTCTGCGGTGCGTTGGCGCACCTGGAAGTTGAGAATCGTTTGCATTCTACTCTTGTACCGGTATCACCGGCAGTAGCGATGGGCAGTTTCATCCGGCTTCACACCGTTGGAATGGAAATCGAAGGGCAAGGCCTTGTATCAAGAATAATTCTCATTTAATATTGTTACACGAGCCCGGACACTGATCGATTCACCGGGCCACGGACAAGCCAGCCGCCTTGCAAGCCAGTCCTCATTACCACCCAACCAGGACTGCTTGCTCATGAAACGAAC
>DATCUL010000107.1:0-1620 GCA_036567405.1 Methyloversatilis sp.
GTCTGGCGGCCAGTTTTGCCTGGCACCAAAAGTCCTCCAGCGCGACAGCCAGTCTGGGTGGCGTCGTCAAGGCGGGCAGTGGCGACGTCGTGGTCAATGCGAAGGTCGAGCACAACCTGAACGCCGAAGGCGGCGCGGCGGCGGTTGGTGTGGTCGGTGTCGGCGCGGCGATTGCCTACGTCGATGAAACCAGCAGCGCCGAGGCGAAGCTGCTCGACGATACCGACATCACTGCGCAGTCGCTCGACGTGCATGGACAGTCGCGCACGACTTCGGTCGCCAGCGTGATCGCCGCCGCCGGCGGCATCGTGTCGGGTGCAGGTGCCGACTCGAACGTCAGCGACACATCGGGCGCTCATGCGACCGTGGGCAACAAGGTCAAGCTCTCCGCGCCGGGCGGTCTGGCGCAGATCCGCGCCGAGAGCGATCCGCTTGCCGAAGCGGATTCGACCGGCATCGCGGTGTCGGCCGGACTGTCGATCGGCGTGTCGCTGGCCGACGCCACGGTCGATACCGATACGTCGGTCGTCGTCGGCGACCAGTTCAACGTGACTGCGGGCAGCCTGTCGCTGAAGGCGCAGACGCTGTCCCGCACCGGGCAGAAAACCGCCAGTGCGGATTCGCTGGCTGCCGGCGGAGGGGCGCTGGTGGGTGCGGCGGCGAGCGAATCGTCGGCCAGCGTGCTGTCGAAGACGCTGGTGCAGATGGGGACCGGACACGAGATCACCTTGGCCGGAGCCTTCGACGTGCTGTCGAAATCGACGGTCAGCGCATACAGCAATGTGTCGGGCGTGAGCGTCGGCATCGTCGCGGCCGGTGGCAACAGTGCCGACACGGTGGTCAACAGCCGTACCGAGGCGCTGATCGGCGCCGGCATCATCACTGCGGGCAGCTTCGTGGCGCGCGCAGAAGGTCATGACGAACTTGATGCGGCGTCCAAGTCCGGTGCCGGCGGTCTGGGCGTGCTGCTGGCCGCCAGCGTGACCAACGACGCCGATTCGGTCACGACCACGCGGATCGGCGGCACGATACGCAGTGCGACGGTGGATATCGACGCCAAGCACACGACCGATTTCCAGGGTACCGCCGACAGCACTTCGGCATCGGTTGCCGGCTACTCGGGCGCCTGGGTCACCAACACCGTGGACAACACCACGACGGCCGAACTGGCGAACGGTACGCGCGTCGAGAACGCGCGGACCTTCGACATGAATGCCGAAACCGTGGTCACCAAGGGCTCGGCCGGTGCCGACTGGACGGTGCAGGCGGCCTCCGGCGGCATCCTGTCCGGCGCTTCCGGCGCGAGCTATTCGACCATCCACAACGACACCCATGTGGTCATCGGCAGCAACGCCTTCATCGACACCAGTGTGGCCGGGCTGAATTCCGGCGCCATCCGCATCGGCGCGAAGAACGATGTCGACGTCTACGACGCGGTACTACTGGATACCGGCGGCGCGATCGCGATCGCACACACCGAGTCCTTCATCAAGGCGGACCGCAATGACGCCGACGTGACGGTGGGGGCCGGCACGCTGCTGCGCAGCGACGGCGACATCGTGCTCGACGCGCATACCGAAGCGGTGGTCGATACCGAGGCACAGAGCAAGACCTACGGCC
>DATCUL010000108.1:0-5159 GCA_036567405.1 Methyloversatilis sp.
GAAATCGGTGGTGGTGATGGGGGGACTTGAACCCTCGACCTACGGATTATGAATCCGTCGCTCTAACCAGCTGAGCTACATCACCATTTGGAAGGCCGTGGATTGTCGGGGAGCGTGCGGGTCTTGTCAAGAATGACGCAGCGGCCGGACAATCGCGGGTTACTTCAGACAGGATCGGATCGACCCATGCCGCAGGATCTGGAATTCGACGTCGTGGTCGTGGGCGCCGGGCTGGCGGGGCTGGCGCTGTGTGCGGCGCTGCGCCGCGAGCGGCTGTCGGTTGCGCTGGTCGAGGGCCGCATGCCCGAGTGGCCGGTCGGCGGCTGGGACGCGCGTGTCTATGCGATCAGCCCATCAAGCGCGCGCTTTCTCGACGAAATCGGCGCCTGGGCGCATCTGGACCACAACCGCATGCAGGCACTGACCAGCATCGAGGTCTATGGTGACCGCGGTGCCCGGCTCGACTTTTCGGCCTTCGAGGTCGGCGTCGGCGAACTGGCATGGATCGCGGAATCCAGCCTGCTGGCGCGCGAGCTGTGGGAGGGCGTCAAGCGTCAGGCCAATGTGACGCTGCTGTGCCCGGCACGGCCGGCCAGCTTGGTCCACGCGGACGGGCGTTCGCTGCTCGAGCTGGAAGACGGTCGCCGCCTGAGCGCGGCGCTGGTGGTCGGCGCCGACGGCGTGAACTCGTGGGTGCGCGCGCAGACCGCGCTGGAAGCTCGTTTCACCGATTACGGCGAACTGGGCGTGGTGGCCAACTTCCGCTGCGAGAAGCCGCATCTGGGCTGCGCCTGGCAGTGGTTCCGCCCGGACGGCGTGCTCGCCTTTCTGCCGCTGCCCGGCCAGTACATGTCGATGGTGTGGTCGGCGCCCGAGGCGACCGGACGCGAACTTCTGCAACATGACGCGGCTACGCTCGCGGCGCGGGTGGCCGACGCGGGCGAGCAGAAGCTGGGGGCGCTGGAAGTGGTGACACCGGCCGCCGGCTTTCCCTTGCGCCTGATGCAGGTACCCAAAGTCATCGCGCCGGGCGTGGCGCTGGTCGGCGACGCCGCGCACGCCATCCACCCGCTGTCCGGACACGGCATCAACCTGGGTTTTGCCGACGTACGGGTGCTGGCCGGCGTGCTGGCGGGACTGGACCGCAGCGTGCTCGGCGACCCACGCGTGCTGCGCCGCTACGAACGCAAGCGGGCCGAAGAGGTGAACGCGCTGCAGCTGACCACGCACGCACTGCACGAACTGTTCCGTCCGGAGTGGCCGGCTCTGTCCTGGCTGCGCAATACCGGACTGAACCTGACACAACGCATGCCTGTCCTACGAAACGCGCTGGTACGCTACGCGCTCGGATAACCGGTGCGCCCCCGAGGCGCACCACAACGGGAGTTTTCATGTCCATCAAGTACACCGCCGCACTGCTGTGCGCTCTGGCCGCTTCGGCCGCACATGCAGGGCCGGAAGAGTCGATCAGAGCCGCCGTCGAGGCGGCGCTCGGCAATGGCGCCAAGGTCGAGGGCGTGGTGAAGACGCCCTACATGGGCCTGTACGAAGTACGGGTCGGCGGTGAGATCATCTACACCGATGACAAGGCCAACTACCTGATCCTCGGTGAAATCCTCGACGCGAAGACGCGCCAGAACATCACGCAGCAGCGGGTAAACCAGATTTCGGCGATCAACTTCGCCGAACTGCCGCTGGACATCGCGATCAAGCAGGTACGCGGCAGCGGCAAGCGCGTGATCGCCACCTTCGAAGACCCGAACTGCGGTTACTGCAAGAAGCTGGCAAAGGAACTGCTGGGCATGAAGGACGTGACCATCTACACCTTCCTGACACCGGTGCTCGGCCCGGACTCGCAGAAGAAGGCCGAAGCCATCTGGTGTTCGGCCGACCGCGCCAAGACCTGGAGCGACTGGATGACGACCAACGTCGCGCCGGCCGCCGCCACGGCGAGCTGCGACACGGCCGGCCTGCAGCGCTCGGCCGCGCTGGGCGAGAAGTACCGCGTGCGCGGCACGCCGACCATCTTCCTGAGCACCGGCGAACGCATTCCGGGCTATGTCCCGGTCGCGCAGCTGGAACAACGGATCGCCAACATCAAGTAAAAGCCGCAAGATTCAAGATGCAAGTTGCAAGATCGTCACTTGCATCTTGAATCTTGCATCTCGCCCGTCAGGGCGTAAGGCCGGCCGGCAGCAGCACCCACATGCGGCCCTGCTGACGCATGCGTCCGGCCTGCGCGCCGGCGTCCGGCCCGAAACCCCAGAAGAAGTCCGCACGCACGCCGCCCCTGATCGCGCCACCGGTGTCCTGCGCCATCACCAGACGGCGCATCGGCTGGCTGCTGTTCGGGCGCGTCGTATCCAGCCACACCGGTGCGCCGAGCGGCACGCTGCGCGGATCGACCGCGATCGCCCGGCTGCCGGCGAGCGGCACGCCCAGCGCACCTAGAGGACCTTCAGGCAGCCCGGGCGCCTGCTTGCCGATCGGTAGTTCGCGGAAAAAGACATAGCTCGGATTGGCCGCCATCATGGTCGCCACACGCGACGGATTGGCGCGCGCCCAGTCGCGTATGCCCTGCATCGACGCCTGCTCCAGCTTCAGTTCGCCCTGATCGATCAGCCAGCGGCCGACCGACTGATAGGGATGACCGTTCTGGTCGGCATAGCCCACGCGCACGCGTCCGCCCTCCGGCAGTTCGAGCTGGCCGGAACCCTGCACCTGCAGGAAGAACACGTCGAGCGCGTCGGCCGCCCAGAACAGCGCCTTGCGGTCGAGTTCTGGCGCGCGACCTTCCCGCGCCTCCAGTTCACCGCGCGACCAGTAGGGCACGATCTTCCGTCCGTCGAGCCGGCCGCGCAGGCGCATGTTCTTCAGATCCGGATTGACGCTGGCCAGGTCGATCACCAGCAGGTCGTCCGGCACGGCATAGATCGGATGCCGGTAGATGCCGGTGCGCGTACGGCTGGCACGCAGCAGCGGCTCGTAGTATCCGGTGACCAGCCCCTGGTCGCTGCCGTCGCCATTGAGCAGCTGCCAGGGTCGGAAGGCGGATTCGAAGAACGCCCGGATCGCCGCGTTGTCTGCCTGATCGAGGCGCGTGCTTGCGGCGCAGGCATCCGACCAACCCGGTTTCGACGCAAGCGCGCTGCACGAGGCGCGCAGTGCCGGCAGCGCCTCGCGCAGGTCGTCGTCGGTCCAGCCTTCGAGCGCCGACCAGTTGGCGACCACCAGCCGCGGCGGCAAGGGCTTGGCTTCCGGCACCGGCGCAGGACAGGCCGGACACGCGGCACACGCCGGGCAGACTGGGCAGACTTGTGCGGCCGGCACATGGCCGGGTGCCGCGGGACAGGCCGGTCCGGCGGCCGGCGTCGCATCCGGCTTCGGCGCCGAGGCACAGGCAGCCAGCAGCAGCGCGCAGGCGAAGGTGGTCAGGCGCAGACGGATTTGCTCGAACATCGTGATGTGCTTTAGATTGGCGCGCCCGCAAGCGCTGAGGGCGCAATGATAACGAGCGTCGGCCGCCACCGGCCGGCGCCCTGACAACGGAAACCCCGCTCCATGTGGCTATTCCTGCTCGAATCCGGTACTGCGCTGGCGCTGTTCCTGTTCATCCTGTGGTGGACACGGCCGCGCAACCACGACGAATCCGCACACACCGAGCCGCCGAAGGCGCTCACTGACAAGAAAGATGGCCATGACCAACCGTGATGGTTTCGAAAGCCTGATCGCACGCGCGCACGCGCTGTTCGACCGCCTCGAACATATCCTGCCGGCGCCGCCGGCCGCACCCGACTGGAAGGCGATCGCCTACCGCTGGCGCCGCAGCAACGGCCGCGGCCGGCTCGAAGCGGTCGCTCACCCGCACAAGCTGCGCCTGTCCGATCTGCGCGACATCGACGTGCAGAAGGCGCGCATCAACGCCAACACGAAGCAGTTCGTCGAAGGCAAGCCGGCCAACAACGTGCTGCTGACCGGCGCACGCGGCACCGGAAAGAGTTCGCTGGTGAAGGCGCTGCTGAACGACTACGCAAAAAAAGGCCTGCGCCTGATCGAGGTCGACCGCGACGACCTGGTTGACCTGCCGGACATCACCGACCTCATCGCCGGGCGGCCGGAACGCTTCATCATCTATTGCGACGACCTGTCCTTCGAGTCCGGCGAGCCGGGCTACAAGGCGCTCAAGAGCATCCTCGACGGCTCGGTGTCGGCGGTGCTCGAGAACGTGCTGATCTATGCCACGTCGAACCGGCGCCACCTGATGCCCGAGTACTTCTCGGAAAACAGCGAGGCGAAACACGTCGATGGCGAAGTGCATCCGGGCGAGGCGATCGAGGAAAAGATATCGCTGTCGGAACGCTTCGGCCTGTGGCTGTCCTTCTACCCGTTCGACCAGGAAGCCTATCTGGACATCGTGCGCCACTGGCTGAAGAAGCTCGGCGTGCCGCCAGAACAGATCGAGGCAGCGCGCGCCGACGCGCTGCGCTGGACGCTGGAGCGCGGTTCGCGCAGCGGCCGCGTCGCCTGGCAGTTCGCCCGAGACTGGGCCGGACAGCATGCGGAGAAGCAATGACCCTCGCGACAAGGGCGGCTGACCTATGAGCGGACGCAAGCAGGTCGCCGTCGCGGCGGCCGTCATCTTCCGCGACGGCCCGCAGGGGCGCCAGTTCCTGCTCGGCCAGCGCGCGCCCGGCACCTTCTATCCGGGCTACTGGGAGTTTCCGGGCGGCAAGGTCGAGCCGGGCGAACGCCCGGTCGACGCGCTGGTGCGCGAACTGGACGAGGAACTGGGCATCCGCGTACTCGAATGCTCGCCCTGGATCACGCTGTCGCACGAGTACGAACACGCCTTCGTCCGGCTGCATTTCTTCCGCGTCGAGGCATGGAGCGGCGAACTGCAGGACCACGTGCACAGCGCGCTCTGCTGGCAGCGCGCCGACACGCTGACAGTCGGACCGATGCTGCCGGCCAACGGACCGGTGCTCAAGTCGCTGCGCCTGCCCGGCCGGATGGCTGTCAGCCACGCCTGGCAGATCGGCGCCGCCGCACAGCTCGACGCGATACGGCGCGCCTGCGCCGCCCGGCCGCTGCTGCTGCAGATCCGCGAACCGGTACTCGACGACGCTGCGCGCGCGTTTGCGGCCGAGGCGATCCGGATC
>DATCUL010000109.1:0-1656 GCA_036567405.1 Methyloversatilis sp.
CGCCGCGGCGGCAGGCATCGAGCAGGGCCGCTTCGCTGTCGGCGGCGACCAGCGCCGGAAACAGGTCGCACAGCATCAGGCCGCACTGGTTCAGCGACAGCAGCGCCATGCGATGGGCCACGAGGTCGCTGAACGGCCATGCCGCCTGGGCAGCGCGCACCGCGTCGGCCAGTGTGCCGCCGCCGGGCATGATGACGCAGCGGCCGGCCAGTTCGCCGGTCAGCAGGGTGCACCAGGCGCGCAGGCGGCCGTCGGCCGGATTGCTCAGCAGGCTGCCGCCCAGTTTGACGACCACCGGTGATTTTGTTGGAACGGTCATTGCATCGGCTCCGAAGCCAGAAGTGCCACCGCCACGGCCGGAGCACAGACGCCGGCTTCGTGCGCGCAGCCCTCGGTGCGGTCGGTCAGCAGTGCCTGCAGTTCGATGGAGGGGCGGTCCAGCGCCTGTGCCAGGTGGTCGGCGACGAACAGACCGGCGCCGGCGCAGATGACCGGCGCATCCGGTCGCAGTGCGGCGAGGCCGGGCAGGCCGTTGGCCGCTTCGAGCAGTGCATCGATCTGCGCGTCGGCGAAGGCGGCGGCCAGTTCGCGCCAGTCGTCCAGCGTGCCTTCGTCCAGATCGCGGCCGATCATGCGGGCGATGCGCCGCGCGCTCGCCTCCGGCGTCTTCGGGCCGCCGTCCGCGCTCGGATACTGGTCGGCGTCGTCCGGCAGCAGGTCGAGCAGGCGCCACACGTCGGCCGTGGTGGCGAAATGCTCGGCCATCAGCCGGTGCCGCCGGCCGCGGAATTCGATGGCCGGCGCCAGCGCCATCAGCGGTGTGCGCACCACCCCGGCGTAGACAAGCTCGCCGCTGATCAGCCGGTCGGCGTCGCTGCGGCTGCCACTTGCCACGCCGCGGTTGATCACGATGAGGTCGCTGGTGGTGCTGCCGATGTCGACCAGCAGCGCCTGCGGACGAAGGGTGGCGATCCAGGCCGCCGTCGCCAGCCAGTTGGCCGAGGCGATGTCGTCGGCGTGCGCAGCCGCATCCGCCGGCATCACCCAGCCGGCGCGCCCGGCGTACAGCGTCATCGTGCCGGGCAGGCTGGCCGCCAGTCGGGCTGCGATGGCAGCCACGCCGGCGGCGCGCGAGTCGAACAGATCCACCATTTCGCCGGTCATCGTCACTGCGTGCCGCTCGTCCGCACCGGTCGCGCCCAGCGCATCGAGCGCCTGTGCGACCGCCGCGTCCAGTCTGTCCATGCCCTGCCACAGCGGGCAGGCGATCTGCACGACGCCGGTCACGCGTCCGTCGGCGACGCGCGCCGCCTTGACGTGCGCGCCGCCGATGTCCCAGCCGATGACGATCTTCATGCGGCCTCCACGTGTGGCGCGAGTTCGATGTGCTGCGGCCGTATTGCTGCCGGTGGCCGGCGCAGCGCTTCGCCACGTGCGGCAGCCAGCGTGGCGGCGAGCAGGTTGTAGCCGCCCGCCGCATGCAGCGCGCAGGCCGAGGTGCTGAGCCGCGGGTTGATTTCGACCACGACCGTACCGTCGACGGTGTGCAGCAGATCGACGCCGACATGACCGAACAGACCGGGCAGCGCGGCCGCGATGCGGGACGCGAGCTTCCGGTAATTGCCACCCTCGTCGGGCACCTCGCCGACCCCGAGT
>DATCUL010000110.1:0-7274 GCA_036567405.1 Methyloversatilis sp.
AGTGAGCGGTGCCGTGCCGGAACTGACGCTCTACCTGCGGCGGTGGTGTCACCTGTGCGACGATCTGCTCGAAGCGCTCGAGCCCATGATTGCCCCGTACGGCATCACCGTGCGCGAGATCGACATCGATGAACACCCGGAATTCGAGGACGTTTATGGCGAACACATTCCGGTTCTGTGCGCCGGAGCGCGCGAGTTGTGCCGTCACCGACTCGATGCCGGGGCGGTCGAAACCTATCTGTTAGAATCGCGCGCTTGAATTCGCCGTTCCGGCTGACCAGACAAGGGTGCTGCCAGGGCACCCTTTTTCATTCCAGTTTCCTATCAGACGATGCAGCACATCCGAAATTTTTCCATCATCGCCCACATCGACCATGGCAAGTCCACGCTCGCAGATCGGCTGATCCAGCGCTGCGGCGGCCTGTCCGATCGCGAGATGGAGGCGCAGGTGCTCGACTCGATGGACATCGAGCGCGAACGCGGCATCACGATCAAGGCACAGACGGCCGCGCTGCACTACAAGTCGCGTGACGGGCAGACCTATCAGTTCAACCTGATCGACACCCCGGGCCACGTTGATTTCTCGTACGAAGTCAGCCGCTCGCTGTCGGCGTGCGAAGGCGCGCTGCTGGTGGTTGATGCCTCGCAGGGCGTCGAGGCGCAGACGGTGGCCAACTGCTACACCGCGCTCGAACTCGGTGTGGAAGTGGTGCCGGTGCTGAACAAGATGGATCTGCCGCAGGCCGACCCGGACAACGCGAAGCAGGAAATCGAGGACGTGATCGGCATCGATGCGACCGATGCGATTCCGTGTTCGGCCAAGACCGGCATGGGCATCGACGACATCCTCGAAATGCTGATCGTGCGCATTCCGCCGCCTAAGGGCGATCCGTCGGCGCCGCTCAAGGCGCTGATCATCGATTCGTGGTTCGACAACTACGTCGGCGTCGTGATGCTGGTGCGCGTGATGGACGGCGTGCTGCGTCCTAAGGACAAGATGCTGCTGATGTCGACCGGTGCGCAGTACCAGTGTGACCAGGTCGGCGTGTTCACGCCGAAGTCGCTGTCCAAGGACAGTCTGTCGGCGGGCGAGGTGGGGTTCGTCATTTCCGGGCTGAAGGAACTCAAGGCCGCGAAGGTGGGCGACACGATCACGCTGTCCGACCGTCGCGCCGATGCGCCGCTGCCCGGCTTCAAGGAAATCAAGCCGCAGGTGTTCGCAGGCCTGTATCCGGTCGAGGCGAGCGAGTACGACCAGCTGCGCGAATCGCTCGAGAAGCTCAAGCTCAACGACGCCTCGCTGCAGTACGAGCCCGAAGTGTCGCAGGCGCTGGGCTTCGGCTTCCGCTGCGGCTTCCTCGGCATGCTGCACATGGAAATCGTGCAGGAACGTCTGGAACGCGAGTTCGACATGGATCTCATCACCACGGCACCGACCGTCGTGTATGAGGTGCAGATGAACGATGGCAGCATCGTGATGGTCGAAAACCCTGCCAAGCTGCCGGATGTCTCGAAGACTGCGGAAATACGCGAACCCATCATCAAGGCGGTCATCTTCCTGCCGCAGGAATACCTCGGTGCGGTGATCACGCTGTGCGAGCAGAAGCGCGGCAACCAGGTGAACCTGCTCTATCACGGCCGTCAGGTGCAGCTCACCTACGATCTGCCGATGGCCGAGGTGGTGTTCGATTTCTTCGACAAGCTGAAATCGGTTTCGCGCGGCTATGCGTCGCTCGACTACGAATTCAAGGAATACCGGGCCGCCGACGTGGTCAAGCTCGACCTGATGGTGGCCGGCGAGAAGGTCGATGCGCTGTCGGTCATCGTGCATCGCGCCAATGCGCAGCACCGCGGGCGCGAAGTGGCGGCCAAGATGCGCGAACTGATTCCGCGCCAGATGTTCGATGTTCCGGTGCAGGCGGCAATCGGTGCGCACATCATCGCGCGTGAAACGATCAAGGCCCTGCGCAAGAACGTGCTCGCCAAGTGCTATGGCGGCGACATCACGCGCAAGAAGAAGCTGCTGGAAAAGCAGAAGGCAGGCAAGAAGCGCATGAAACAGGTGGGCAACGTGGAAATCCCGCAGGAAGCCTTCCTTGCCGTGCTGCGCGTCGACGACAAATAAATTGACGGGACTTCAATCTTGAATTTCGCACTGATCCTTTTCGTACTGTGTGTGCTCACGGGCATCCTGTGGGTGGCCGACAAGATGGTCTTCGCGAAGCAGCGCGGCACCGGTACGCGCGAACCGCTGTGGGTGGAGTACGGCGCCAGCTTCTTTCCGGTCATCATCGTGGTGTTCGGTCTGCGCAGCTTCGTGGTCGAGCCCTTCCGCATTCCGTCGGGTTCGATGATTCCGACGCTGCTGGTCGGCGACTTCATCCTGGTCAACAAATTCACCTACGGCATCCGGCTGCCCGTGCTCAATTCCAAGGTGCTGCAGATCAATGATCCGCAGCGCGGCGACGTGATGGTGTTCCGTTATCCGGCAGATCCGTCGGTCGACTACATCAAGCGCGTGGTCGGTCTGCCCGGCGACAAGATCGCCTATCAGAACAAGCGTCTGACCATCAACGGCGTCGAGGTACCGGTGCAGCCGATGGAGGACTACCTGCACAAGGAACGCGCCTACTACTCGGGACGCTTCAACGAGACGCTGGGTTCGGTGCAGCACGCCATCCTGAACGATCGCGACGCGCGCGCCGACGTGCCGATGGCGCTCGATTTTCCGGGCCGGGAAAACTGTGTCTACAATCACGACGGCGTGCGCTGCGAGGTGCCGGCCGGCCACTATTTCATGCTGGGTGACAATCGCGACCAGAGCGCGGACAGCCGCGTATGGGGGTTCGTGCCCGACCGTAACATCGTCGGCAAGGCCTTCTTCATCTGGTTCCACGCGGACGCCATCATCCCGCCCAAGGGCGTGGACTTCAGCCGCATCGGCAGCTTCAGGTAAGTACTCGGACAAACGGGAGAGGGGACAGTGATGCAGCGCGCGCAATCCGGACTGAGCATGGTGGGCTTCATTATCGTCATGGCCCTGGTGGGGATCGTCGTCATCCTCGGCATGAAGGCGGTCCCTGCGGTCATCGAGTACTACACAATCCTGAAGAACGTGAATGCCATCGCCAAGAATGGCGAGATCAAGGGCGGTACCGTCGCCGACTACCGCAATGCCTTCGCCAAGCGCGCGATCATGGACGAAATGTCCAGCGTCACGCCGCAGGACCTCGAAATCATCAAGGATTCGAACGGCGTCGAAATCTCGTTCTCCTATACCCGCAAGGTGCCGCTGTGGGGCCCGGTCAGTCTGGTGTTCGACTTCGACGGTACCGCCAAGGGGTCCAACTGAAGCCGTGACCATTGCCGATCGGGTCGAGCGCGGTCTCGGCCATGTTTTTTCGTCGCGCGCCCTGCTCACGCAGGCGCTGACCCATCGCAGCTTTTCAGCCACCCATAACGAGCGCTTCGAGTTTCTCGGCGACGCGGTGCTGGACTGCATCGCATCCGACCTGCTGTGCGAACGCTTCCCCGAGTTGCCCGAGGGCGTGCTGTCGCGTCTGCGCGCCAACCTGGTCAAGCAGGAAACGCTGGCCGACATGGCGACCGCGCTCGATCTGGGTCCGCTGCTCAGGCTGGGCGAGGGTGAGGTCAAGACCGGCGGCCGCAGCCGGCCGTCCATCCTTGCCGATGCGCTGGAAGCGCTGATAGGCGCGGTGTTCATCGATGCCGGCTATCCGGCGGCGCGGCAGACGGTCGCCCGGTTGTTCGGCAGCCGTCTGATCGATCTCGATCCGACCGTCGACGCGCGCGACCCCAAGACCGCGCTGCAGGAATGGCTGCAGGCACGGCGCACCGCGCTGCCGGTCTACGAGATCAGCGCGGTCACCGGCGCGGAGCACGCACAGGCCTTCCGCGCCCGCTGCCGCATCGACAAGCTGGGCATTTCCACCGAAGGCGAGGGCAGCAACCGCCGCCACGCCGAACAGGCCGCCGCTGCGCGCGCACTCGAACAACTGCGGGGGCAGACATGACCGACATCACTCACTGCGGCTTCATCGCCATCGTCGGACGGCCCAATGTCGGCAAATCCACGTTGATGAACCGCCTGATCGGCCAGAAGGTGAGCATCACCTCGGCCAAGGCGCAGACCACGCGTCATCGCATCCATGGCGTGCTGACGCGCGACGGCAGCCAGTTCGTGTTCGTCGACACGCCGGGTTTCCAGACCAAGCACCGCAATGCGCTCAATCGCGTGATGAACCGCTCGGTCACGCAGGCGCTGGCCGACGTCGACGTGATCCTGTTCGTCATCGAGGCCGGCCGGCTGACCGAAGCCGACGAGGAAGTGATCGCGCTGCTGCCCAAGGACAGGCCGGTGCTGCTGCTGCTGAACAAGACCGACAAGGCGGGCGACCGGGCCAAACTGCTGCCCTTCGTCGAACGCGTCGCCAAGCTGCACGACTTCCACGCCATCCTGCCGGTCAGCGCGCAGCGCGGCGACGGGCTCGATGCGCTGATGAAGGTGGCCGGCGGCCTGCTGCCCGAAGGTCAGGCCATGTTCGACGCCGACGATTTCACCGACCGCAGCGAACGTTTCCTGGCGGCCGAATACATCCGCGAGAAGCTGTTCCGGCAACTGGGCGACGAGCTGCCGTACGGGCTGGCGGTCGAGATCGAGCGCTTCGAGGCCGAAGGCGCGATGCGCCGCATCGCCGCCTGCGTCATCGTCAGCCGCGAGGCGCACAAGGGCATCGTGATCGGCCGCAACGGCGAAGTGCTGAAGACCGTGGGCACCGCAGCGCGGCTCGACATGGAGAAGGTGTTCGGCTCCAAGGTATTCCTCGAACTGCATGTGAAGGTACGCAGCGGCTGGGCGGACGACGAACGCGCGCTGAAGAGCCTGGGCTTCGAACCATGAGCATGCCGGCTCGACCGCGCAAGGCCGGCTCCGGGGTGCCCTGCGGCCGGAGGGCGGTTCAGTGACCTCGGGCAAGCAGCGGGTGGACGGCCAGTCCGCCTTCCTGCTGCAGGCCCACCCCTACCGCGAAACCAGTCTCGTGGTCGACGTGTTCAGTCGCGAATTCGGCCGCATCGGTCTGGTCGCGCGCGGCGCCAAGCGCCCGCGTGCGGCGCTGCGCGGCGTGCTGGTCGAATTCCAGCCGCTGGAACTGGGCTGGTTCGGCCAGGGCGAACTGCGCACCCTGGCGCGCGCCGAATGGCAGCGCGCCTGGCCGATGCTGTCAGGCCCCCGGCTGCTGCTCGGCTACTATCTGAATGAACTGCTGCAGCGCCTGCTGGCGCGAGACGACGCCCATCCGGCGCTGTTCGACCTGTACGCGGAAACGCTGCAGAAGCTGGCGCTCGCGCCACGCGAGACGGCCCGGCACGAGGCGCTGCTGCGCGGCTTCGAGAAGGCGCTGCTGCGCGAACTCGGCTACGGCCTGACGCTGGACTGCGACGCCAATGGCGACCCGCTGGATGTCGCGACACGCTACACCTATCGTTCGGAGATCGGGCTGCTCGAGGATGACGCTGCGGCCGATGGCGAAGTGAACCTGACCGGCGCGCAGGCGCTGGCCATCCACGCCGACGACTACACCGATCCGCAGGTGGCGCGGCTGGCAAAATCGCTGATGCGCGCGCTGATCTCGCACTACCTGCAGGGGCAGGAACTGCGCACCCGGCGCGTATTCATGGAACTACAGGACATCTGACCATCATGATCGAACTCGGCGTCAACATCGACCACGTCGCCACGCTGCGTCAGGCGCGCCGCACCTACGAACCGGATCCGGTGTGGGCGGCGGTCGAAGCGCACCTGGGCGGCGCCGACGGCATCACCGTGCATCTGCGTGAAGACCGGCGCCACATCCAGGACGACGACGTGCGCCGGTTGCGCGATCTGGTGCACATCAAGCTCAATCTCGAAATGGCCGCCACGCCCGAAATGGTGGAGATCGCCTGCAGCCTGAAGCCTGAAATGGCCATGCTGGTGCCGGAGGGACGGCACGAGGTGACGACCGAGGGCGGGCTGGACATCGTGTCGCAGGAAGCGCGTCTGCATGGCGTCGTCAGCCGTCTGCGCGACGCCGGCATCGTCACCAGCGTGTTCATCGACGCCGAACTGCCACAGATCGAAGCGGCCGCGCGCATCGGTGCCCAGGTGTGCGAAGTGCATACCGGCCCGTACGCGCACGCCTTTCACGGCCTTGGCCGCGATCGCGAGTCGCAGGCGGTGGTGGTGGAACTGGACAAGGTGCGCGCCGGCGGCAAGCTGATCCGCGATCTCGGCATGCGCTTCAACGCCGGCCACGCGCTGAACTACGCCAACGTGCAGCCGGTGGCCGAACTGCCCGGCGTGCGCGAACTGCACATCGGTCACGCCATCGTCAGCCGCTCGGTGTTCGTGGGGCTGCGCGAGGCGGTGCGCGAAATGAAGCAGCTGATGCGTGAGGCGGCCGGGAGAAATGCGTGATCTTCGGTGTCGGCACCGACCTGTGCGGCATCACGCGTATCGAGCGCATGCTGGCGCGCCATGGCGACCGGCTGGCGAAGCGCATTCTGGCGCCGTCCGAAACCGGTGAATTCGCCCGCTCGCACCATCCGGCGCGCTTCCTGGCCAAGCGCTTCGCGGCCAAGGAAGCACTCGGCAAGGCGCTGGGTACCGGCATCCGCGCGCCGGTGCTGCTGCGTGCCATCGCCGTGACGCACGACGATCTGGGCAAGCCGTTACTCGCCTTCGACGACGCGCTGACCGGCTGGCTCGACCAGCGCGGCCTGCGTGCCCATCTTTCACTGTCCGACGAATCCGCGGACGGATCCGCTTTCGCGCTCGCCTTCGTGGTGGTCGAGCGCGTGGAGAACACTGCATGAAATTCACAGCACCCGGTCCGGTCATGCTCGATGTGGCCGGTTTCGAACTCGACGCCGAAGACCGCGAACTGCTGGCCCACCCGTCGGTCGGTGGCCTTATCCTGTTCGCACGCAATTTCGCCGACGCGCGCCAGCTGCAGGCGCTGACCGAGGCGATCCATGCGGTGCGCCGGCCACCGCTGCTGATCGCGGTCGATCACGAGGGCGGGCGCGTGCAGCGCTTCCGGACCGACGGCTTCACGCATCTGCCAGCCATGCGCACGCTGGGTGCGCGCTACGAAGCCGACGCGCAGGCCGCGCTCGACGAGGCGCGCGCGACCGGTTTCGTGCTGGCGGCCGAACTGCGTGCGCTGGGCGTGGACCTGTCGTTCACGCCGGTGCTCGATCTCGATTTCGGC
>DATCUL010000111.1:0-22395 GCA_036567405.1 Methyloversatilis sp.
CGCTCATCGCGTAATCGAGGTAGGAATGCCGCATTTCGTCTTCGAGCGAAATGGGCAGCGTTTCCTTGGCAAAAGAAGTGGTCATCGGAGGGTTTTGGCGGACGGCGGCTGTCGTTGAGATGAATCCGGCCAGAAAATCGCCGGTCTATGCAGCCAAATCGCAAGTTTAACATGCGCTTGCATCCGCCCCGGGCGCCACCGGAGCGCGCGCCGGACTAAACTGCACCGCCTCGACCGCCCTGCCGCACCGCCATGCCGAATTCCGAAGCCCGCACAGATATCGATCTGCTGATCGAAGCCCGATGGATCATCCCGGTCGAACCGGCTGGCTGCGTACTCGAGCATCACGCGGTCGCTGTCAACGACGGCCGCATCATCGATCTGCTGCCATCGGATGTGGCGCGGCAGCGTTATGCGCCGAAATCGTTGCGCACGCTGGGCGAGCACGTGCTGATTCCGGGCCTGATCAACCTTCATGCACATGCCGCGATGAACCTGCTGCGCGGCTATGCCGACGACCAACCGCTGATGCGCTGGCTCAACGACCACATCTGGCCGGCCGAACATGAACACGTCAGCCACGATTTCGTGCGCGACGGCACGCTACTGGCCTGCGCCGAGATGCTGCGCGGTGGCATCACCTGCTTCAGCGACATGTACTTTTTCCCCGATGCCGCCGCCGAAGCAGCGATCGAGGTCGGCATGCGGGCAGCGCTCGGCATCGTGGTGATCGAATTTCCAAGTGCCTGGGCAGCCGATGCCGACCAGTACATCAGCCGGGGCCTGGCGGTACGCGATCGTTACAAGCAGCATCCGCTACTGCATTTCACGCTCGCCCCGCACGCTCCCTACACGGTGTCCGACACCAGTTTCGAACGACTGCGCACGCTGGCCGAACAGCTGGATCTGCCAATCCACCTGCACATTCACGAGACGCGGGATGAAGTCGAACAAAGCGTGCGGCAGCACGGCATGCGGCCGATCGAACGGCTGCGACGACTCGGCTTGATCGGTCCGAACCTGATCGGCGTGCACGCGGTACACCTGAACAACGACGAGATCACCCTGCTTGCGCGCGAAGGCGCGAGCATCGCCCATTGTCCGACATCGAACATGAAACTGGCGAGCGGCGCAGCGCCGGTGGCCGCGCTGAGAACAGCAGGCATCAACGTCGGCCTGGGTACCGACGGTGCAGCCAGCAACAACCGCCTCGACCTATTTCAGGAAATGCGCCAGGCCGGCCTGCTGGGCAAGCTCACGTCCGGCGACGCCTCGGTGCTGCCGGCCGAGGAACTGCTGCATATGGCAACACTCGGCGGCGCACGGGCGCTGGGAATCGACCACGAGACGGGCTCGATCAGGGTGGGCAAGGCGGCCGATCTGTGTGCGATCGCCCTCGACGAACCGGAAACACGCCCCTGCTACTCGCCGGTTTCGCATCTCGTTTATGCCGCGGGTCGGGAACATGTGAGCGATGTATGGGTCGCAGGATGTGTACGGGTTATGCAAGGTGTTTTGTTGCACCCGCACAACAACGATTTGAAGGCACGGGGCCGCCTGTGGCAAAATCAGGTGGCTAAATAAGGCTTGCCGCCTCGGATGCTGCATTGCTGCAGTCCGGGAATGTCGGCCGCGCTTGTGGCTTTCCGGTAACTCAGGCCGGCGACTCCGCACATGATGGGGAGGCCGGTTCATAAACCGCTTAATGTTTCATACGAGGGGATCATGCTGAAACAACTGACGCAAAAACCGCTGCTCATCGCCCTTCTGGCCGCTTCGGCCGGTTTCGTCTCGAACGCTTCCGCACTGGAAGACATCAAGGTCGACCTGACGAAGAAGGCTCACATTCCGTACGTGATCGACAGCCGCGGCGTCGTTGTCCGCAACGCGACCGGCCTGTGCTGGAGAACCGGTTTCTGGACGCCGGCCTACGCTGCTGCGATCCCCGAAGTTGGCTGCGCCTGCGACAAGGACCTGCTGCCGAAGGATGTCTGCGAGAAGCCGGCTGCTGCACCGGCAGCCGCTCCGGCACCGGCCGCTCCGGCTGCTGCACCGGCACCCGCACCGAAGCCCGCCGGCAAGAAGATCACGCTGGCTGCCGACGCGCTGTTCGACTTCGACAAGGCTGTCCTGCGCCCCGAAGGCAAGGCAAAGATCGATGAGGCCATCGGCAAGCTCGGCAGCATCGAGCTCGAAGTGATCATCGCTGTCGGCCACGCTGACCGCATCGGCAAGGAAAAGTACAACCAGACCCTGTCGGAAAAGCGCGCAGCCGCGGTCAAGGACTACATCGTCAGCAAGGGCGTGGAAGCCAATCGCGTCTACACCGAAGGCAAGGGTGAGTCGCAGCCGGTGACCGGCGACGCATGCAAGAAGATGGGTGCAGAAAGCTTCCGCAACAAGAAGCTGGTTGACTGCCTGCAGCCGGACCGTCGCGTCGAAATCGAAGTGATCGGCACCCAGAAGTAATCCGGGTTCGACGCTTCAGAAAAGCCCTGCACCCGTGCAGGGCTTTTTTTCGCCCATGTTTTCCGGATGCGGCAGCGTATAAGATTCCGGCAACAGACCCTGCTCCATTCATAGCCCATGACTACACCAATGAATGCCGATCCGCTCGAACTCGAGAAATTTTCCGAGCTGGCTCACCACTGGTGGGATGCCGAATCCGAATTCAAGCCGCTGCACGACATCAACCCGCTCCGTCTGGACTGGATAGACCGCAGCGTCGGCCTGGCGGGCAAGCGCGTACTGGACGTCGGCTGCGGCGGTGGCATCCTGTCGGAGAGCATGGCAAGCCGGGGCGCCCAAGTCACCGGTATCGACCTGAGTGACAAGGCGCTGTCGGTTGCCCGCCTGCATCTGCTTGAAAGCGGCCGCAGTGTCGAATACCTGCTGCAGTCGGCCGAGGACCACGCCGTCGCGGCACCAGCAGGCTACGACGTCGTGACCTGCATGGAAATGCTCGAACACGTCCCGGATCCGGCAAGCACCATACGCGCATGCGCGACCCTGGTGCGCCCCGGCGGGACGGTCTTCTTCTCGACGCTGAACCGCAACCCGAAAGCCTGGCTGTTCGCGGTCGTCGGCGCTGAATACATCCTGCGCATGCTGCCGCGCGGCACCCACGAGTACGAGAAGTTCATCAAACCATCCGAACTAGCGCACGCCGCACGCGCCGCCGGCCTGCGCGAAGCCGAACTGATCGGCATGAGCTACAACCCACTGACCAAGATCTACGCACTCGGCAACGACACCGGCGTGAATTACCTGATGCGCTGCGTACGCGATGAGTGAGCTGAAAACCGCCGCCGTGCTGTTCGATCTCGACGGTACGCTGGCAGACACGGCTCCGGATCTGGGGGGCGCACTCAACAGGTTGCGCAGCGAATCTGGACTGCCGGCACTGCCCGACGCCGTGCTGCGTCCGCACACATCGGCCGGCGCGCGCGGCCTGATCAGAGCCGGCTTCGGCATCGCACCGGATGATGATCGCTATCCAGCACTGGTGGAGCGCTTCCTGGCCATTTACGAATCTGCACTGTGCGTCCATACCCGGCTATTCGACGGCATGGACGACGTGCTTGACCGGCTCGAACTCGCCGGACTACCGTGGGGCGTCGTTACCAACAAGGCAGCGCGCTTCACACTGCCGCTGATGCGCGGCCTCGATCTGGACCATCGAGCCGGCAGCATTGTCAGTGGCGACAGCGTTACCGCCCCCAAGCCTGATCCCGCCGGCCTGCGCCTTGCCGCATCGGAAATGGGTGTCGATCCCATCCGCTGCCTCTATGTCGGCGACGACGAACGCGACATTCAGGCTGCGCGTGCGGCAGGCATGCGCTCGGTCGCCGCAGCCTTCGGCTACCTGGGAACCGGGCGGCACTTCCGCGACTGGGGCGCCGACCACATCATCGATCATCCGATGGAACTGATCGCCCTCTTGTAATCCGCAGGAGGTGCTACCATCTGCGGGCTGAGGGGGCGACCTGGTCTCGACGTGGGTCGCGAAGCAGCGCAGGGCATACCGAGGGTCGGAGTACCTCGTAAATCCAACCGAAAACTAGATAGTCGCCAACGACGAATCTTACGCTCTGGCCGCTTAAGGCCGGACGCTGCACCGACTGATTAGCGGGTCGGGCCGGGCAACCGGTCGCAGCGCCATTAACAGCTAAAGTAAGGGTGCGCTCCGCCGCGTGGCGCATCACGAAAACTCAGCGGATCGCCTTTCATCAGCCTGCCAGGTCGGCGGGTGACGGGTTAAATCAAATGGCCAGGCTAAGTATGTAGAACTGTCTGTGTAGGGCTTGCGGACGCGGGTTCGATTCCCGCCGCCTCCACCAATAATGAAACCCCAATCGTTCTCGGTTGGGGTTTTTTCTTGCCTGATCGCGCCGGTTCCCACGTGTTCTTGGGGGTTCCTGCCGCTGTTTGCGTTCGCGGCCTACAACCTGACCCGAATGCTGAGCCTGATGCGACCGGTTGCCGCGTAGCACGGATAGATGCGTCCGCTGCCTGGCGAGCAGCCGGTTGCGAGGGTGAGAGAACCTCGAATCACACGCCACGGCGCACGTCCGGTGCCGGAAAAAAATGAGCGGAAGGACATGATCCGGAAGGATTCAGGGGTTTCTCACCGGCCTGTTAGTCCTTTGTCCTAAGTCGGACAAAGTGATTCGCCATAAGGCAATGAAAGCGGTCTTTAATTGTTGTCACTCAAACTAAAGAATGATTTAATTTTATGGCGCTCTACTAAAGACAGCTTTCAATGACACGCATCACTGGAACCTACTCAATTTCCACGACACTGGGTGAATCGGTGCGCGCATTCGTGCCCCACGCCTTGCCGCCGTCTGACCCTGCCCTCTCACCCGAGGTGTTCACTGACCTCAATCGGCTGGCAGAACTCGCGCTTGCACGTTTGGCGGGCGTGTCTGGCTTGGTGCCTTCGGTCGATTGGCTCTTGTACAGCGCCATCCGCAAGGAAGCCCTGCTCACATCGCAGATTGAGGGTACGCAGGCCACGCTGACCGATCTGTTCGACGAGGAAGCTGGCTTCAAGGTCAGCAACACCGACGACGTGGAAGAAGTGACCAACTACCTGCGCGCTTTCCGCTGGACGCAGGAGCAACTGCGCGATCCCAAAGGGCTGCCCATCAGCGTACGGCTGTTGTGCGAGGCGCATCGACGCCTGCTGGATGGAGCGCGCGGCGCAGGCAAACAACCCGGGGAGTTGCGTCGGTCGCAAAACTGGATCGGCGGCACACGGCCCGGCAATGCGGTTTTCGTACCACCGCCGCCGGAGTACGTTCCCACACTGCTGGCCGACATGGAGCGCTTCATCCACGACGAAGTGAAGGACCTGCCGCCGATGGTCAAGGTGGCCCTGATCCACGCGCAGTTTGAAACCATCCACCCGTTTCTCGACGGCAACGGGCGCATTGGCCGCCTCCTGATCGCGGCGCTGTTTGAACACTGGGGACTGCTGTCCGAGCCTTTGATGTACCTCAGTGGCTACCTCAAACAACACCAAGCTGAGTACTACCGTCGCCTGTCGGCCATCCGCACGGAGGGCGACTGGGAATCCTGGGTGACTTTATTTCTGGAAGGTGTCGCCACCGCTGCGAGCGACGCCGAAAAAAACATCATCGAGGTCGCCAGCCTAGTGGCCACCGACCGCCGACGCCTTTTGCAATCTGCCAAAGCAGGCCCGGCCAGCTACCGGCTGTTCGAGATGTTGCCGATGATGCCGCGCTTCACCATCGAACGCGCTCGCCAGCAACTCGATACCAGCTTCCCTACGGCGACAGCGGCGGTCAAGGTGCTGGAAGATTTGGGTATCGTGACGGAAATGACCGGGCAGAAAAAGAACAGGAGTTACAGTTATCAAGCCTACGTTGAACTGCTCTCTCGGTGATAAACACCCGCAAACCCGCAGCACCCCGCGCCAGTGCTCATAAGCTCGGGAGGCCAGTCGGCACATGGTCAACCGTTCGCCACCATTCACCCAAATCCCACCTCTTGTCGGTGGGATTTTTTTGCCCGCCCCCCGCTGTTGGCGCGAATCCGGGTCTTGCGAGCGTTTCCCCTCCAAATCCGGCTTTTTCAGCCCCCGCCCGAGTTTCTCGGTTCTTCTTTGGTGGTCACGCAAACGTCCTTAAGACCACTTCCTTTGCTGGCGCGGTTTTAGAGGCGGTCGTGACCTGCCCCCGATTTTCCAGCCCGCTTGAAACTTGAGGGGATGGCTTCCATCAGCAGAAAGGAAGCGTCGCGCACGAGCCGTGTTATGGAAGAACTGATGTTCAGGATTCCTCGCGAAAGTTCCCGGGGATTCATTGCGTGATCGCAATGTCCGGCCATATCCATGTCGATATAGTGCCTGCGTCGCAATTTCAGCCAGGGAACGTGGCGGCAAGACATTGCCACACCCGAGGCGTGACGCGTACGCCGGCCTGAAGAAGTAGAAGTAAACGTCTTCCAACAGATTGACCATGACCTCAAGGTGGTGCGAAACCATGACCGAAGCAAAAGACACATACCGCGATCTGACCCGTTCGATTTCCGCCGGGCTGTCATCCTTGCGCACGAGCACGCCGGAGGTCATGAAAAGCTTCAGCGATTTGGGGCGAGCCGCGACTGCGGATGGGGCTCTCGATGCCAAGACCAAGGAACTGATTGCGCTGGCGCTCGGCGTCGCGTCGCGGTGCGACCCGTGCATCGCCTTTCACGCGAAGGCACTGGTCAAGCTGGGCGCAACGCGACAGGAAGTCGACGAGACGCTGGGGGTCACCACGTATATGGGAGGCGGACCGTCGCTGATGTACGCCGCCCACGCGGTCGCCGCATTCGAGGAGTTTGCGGGTCCCCGTCCGTGAAGGCGTCCTGAAACGCGCGAGTGTCGCCCGCACTTCCGGTTCGACTTGCGCATGTTCGCTGAAACAGCTTTCCTGGCGGTCGGAGCCTGGTCCATTCACTGGATGGCACACCACGCGATATTGCGAGGCCTGCGCGCACCACGACTGGAACACGCGCGGGGTCTGTCCGACCATGGCTTCGCACCCGGCCTGGTGCGGGAGGTCCACGTTCCCGGCCCCGGCGGAAAACGGCTTTTCGCCTGGTTTGCCCTGCCGCCTCAGCCTTCCGGCCGCCCTCTGCCTGCGGTACTCGTCATGCATGGCTGGGGTGCAAATGCCGACATGAT
The DNA here is from genome assembly GCA_036567405.1 of Methyloversatilis sp. Classification (GTDB taxonomy): domain Bacteria; phylum Pseudomonadota; class Gammaproteobacteria; order Burkholderiales; family Rhodocyclaceae; genus Methyloversatilis. The sequence continues at coordinate 7,196 of DATCUL010000111.1, forward strand.
GTGGCCTGTTGCGCCCCCCTTGCACCAGGCTGGCTTCGCGGTGCTGCTGATCGACGCCCGGTGCCACGGACGCAGTGATGATGATGACTTCACGTCGATGCCGCGATTCGCAGAGGACATTGCCGCAGGACTGGAGTGGCTGCGGCAGCAGCCTGAAGTCGCACCAGACCGACTTGCATTGCTGGGGCATTCTGTCGGTGCCGCTGCAGCCCTTCTGCACGCATCACGCAGCCACGACGTACGGGCCGTGATCAGCCTCTCGGCTTTCGCCCATCCACGCGAAGTGATGCGTCGCCTCCTGGTTGAAAAAGGGGTGCCTTACCCGGTGCTAGGTTGGTACGTCATGCGCCATGTACAACGCATCATCGGCGCGTCGTTCGACGACATCGCACCGCTCAGCACGCTGGCGGGCGTGCAATGTCCGACCTTGCTGGTGCACGGGCGACACGACGCCGTCGTGCCGGTCCGCGATGCCGACCGTTTGCTGGCCGTGTGCAACCGCGCCAGCCTGCTGCTGGTCGATGGCGACCATGACCTCCGTGATGGTCTGACATCACATGCCGGAACGCTGATCGACTTCCTGCGCGATGCCTGTGCCGCGCCCTTCCCCACCGATGACGCAGGCTGACATCATGTCTGGCACACCACCGCCCCCCTGGCAAAAATACGACTCGCTCATGCCGTCAGGGCCGCAGAATCACCTGCCGCCCCGGTGTTCCTCTCGCTGGCAATGAATCTCTACCCGGAAAACAAAGCACGATGAACGCAGATCGACACACGCAAACCCTGATCGACGACGAACTCGATGTACTGAGCGATCTGGTGCCTCTGGCGGGGCAGAACATCATCGAACTTGGCTGCGGCGCCGCCAGACTGGCCCGCTCGCTGCTGGAGCGTTACCCGGGCTGTACGGTTACCGGCCTGGAGGTCGACGAGCGTCAGCATGCCAAGAACATCGCATCACCTCAGACCGGTCTGACTTTCGTTGCCGCTGGTGCGCAGTCGATTCCTTTTCCCGATGAGAGTTTCGACGTGGCGCTGATGCTCAAGTCACTGCACCATGTTCCGGTACCTTTGCTCGCGCAAGCGCTGACGGAGGTGGCGCGGGTTCTGCGGCCAGAAGGGCTTCTCTATGTATCCGAGCCGGTCTACGCCGGCCCGCTGAACGAGCTGGTGCGACTTTTCAACGACGAAGGCGCGGTCCGCGCGGCGGCACAGTCGGCAATCGATGCCGCACTTGCCACGGATGCCTGGGAGCAGACTGCGGAGCGACGCTTCGAAATGCCTGTCTCATTCAAGGATTTTGCAGACTTCGAACAGCGCATGATGCGTCCGACGTACGCCGACCACCATATTGACCAGGCCAAACTCGATGCGGTGCGCACAGTCTTCGAAACGCACGCGAACAGCAGCGGCGCGCAGTTCACGCGCCCCATGCATGTGCGAGTGTTGCGTCGCCAGCCCGGACACTGAGCACCGCAACACGACCGGACCGGATATCGATGGCGAGCACATCGCGAGCGCACCGCCGGCAACGGCACCTCATCGATAGCACCTCCGGGGCGATGCAAGCCGCACGATATCCGGAATCCGACCCGCGATACTGAAACGGGAATCGATCTGGAGAAACGCCCCGGCGCCCAGCCTGCGCGCGCACGTCCCTGGGCATGGGCGCCGGTTCCAGCGAACCCGTTCGGACTTCGCCGTTCACGCCCTCGGCCCGTTTCTGGTCTGGTTCCACTCACCCTGACCGTATCCCGCTCCGACCTCTCACCCCGAAATGGGTCGCAAGTCCGCAGGATGGGCGTCCATCGCCCGGAACGGCTCAGCGATTCAAGGTCCCGAACCAATGCAGCAGTTTCTCGAACACGTTCCCGGGCTCAAAAGGCTTGGCGATGAAGTCGTTCATCCCGGCTGTCAGGCACTTCTCACGATCGTCGGCGAAGGCATTTGCGGTCAAGGCGATGATGACCAGTCCGTCCCTGCCCGGCAGGGCGCGCAGTTCCCCGGTCGCGCGGAGTCCGTCCATCACCGGCATCTGCATGTCCATCAACACGATGTCGTAGTCCGCGTGCCGGACTTTCATCAACGCTTCCTCACCGTTACCGGCCGAATCGACCTGAAGCCCGACATCTTCCAGAATGATGCCGATGACCTCCCGGTTGATCGGTTCGTCATCGACGACCAGTATCTTTCGTCCCCGGTAGTCCCGAGCCAGTATGGATTCGGCCGCCTCGGCCACCGGGGTGGGTGCCGGCATGGCTTTCTGCCCCTTGTCGAGCCGGCAGGTGAGCCAGAAGGCACTCCCCTGACCAAGGGTACTTCTGACCCCCGTCTCACCCCCCATCAGCTGCGCGATCCGTTTGGTAATCGTCAGTCCCAGTCCGGTGCCCTGATACCTGCGGCTGGTGCTGCTGTCAGCCTGTTCGAAGGCTTCGAATACCCGCTCCTGCTGCTCCGGCGTCATTCCGATACCGGTGTCGGCAACCTCGAAGCGCATCAGATAGCCGGCAGCCGTTTCCTCTTCCACCCGGCAACTGAGCGTCAGACTGCCTGCCTCGGTGAATTTGACGGCATTGCCGAGAAAATTCACCAATGCCTGTTCCAGTCGGGTCTTGTCGCCACGGAGGATGAGATCGGGGTGGTCACAGACGGTGTTCACATCGAGCGCTTTCGACCGGGCCCGATCTCCGATGAGGGCCCAGGTCTCGCGGACGAGATCGGCAAGCAAGAAGTCTTCGCTGGCCAGCTGGATTTTTCCTGCCTCGATCTTGGAGAAGTCGAGGATGTCATTGATGATGGCAAGCAGGTGCCTGCCGGAAGTCTGGATTGTGTCGAGATACTGAACCTGCTTCTCGTCCAATCGGGTTCGCCGCAGCAGACTGACCATTCCCAGCACCCCGTTCATCGGGGTACGGATCTCGTGACTCATTGTCGCGAGGAACGCACTCTTGGCCAGGTTCGCCGTCTCCGCCGCACGCTTCGCCTCTTCCAGTCTCTGGTTCGTTGTCTTGAGCAACGCGCTCGCCGCGGCAACTTCACGTGTCCGCTCGAAGATCTCGGCCTCCATCTGCTCGGCCTTCTCGGTCAGGCCCTTGTTACGACGACTTTGCTCCAGGCCCTTCTGTTTGAGGTGGATGAATTCGGTGACATCCTCCGCCTTGTGAATGATGTAGCGGATACGTCCGTCGGCACCCAGAACGGGGGCGTTGATCACCGTCCAGTATCGTTCCTCGAAGCCGCCACCTTCCTGTGGAGGTCTGCGAACATCGTATTTCTGAACGGCCATCGTGTCCGGCGCGGCGGATTTCAGTACCCGTTCAAGCGATGCATGGAGGTTCCGCACACCATCGGCCGCCGGATCGTCCGGGTTGTCGGGAAATACGTCGAACATGGTTCTGCCGAGCATCTCGTCGCGCCGGGTCATGGTGGCCCGGTTGTATGCGTCACTGACACCCACGATCGTCAGTTCGGCATCCAGTATCACGAACAGGCCCGGCAGGCTTTCAACGATGGCGCGGTAGTCCACATCCAGTTGATCAAGCGCGCTCTTCATGTCCAGAGTGAATGTTCGCCATTAGATATTGGGTTCATGTCCGGGACTCAGGGACCAATACCCGATCCATCGGGATAAGAACCCTGCGTCTGGAATCTACTGCGCCAAAGCAGACAAGTCCTTGATTGAAATTAAATTCAAGGAGAGCTCCTCATCGAGGTACGGATCTGCCCCCGGACGGGAACGGCGCAAAATACCGCTCGACACCATCAGGCGCAACTTCTGATTTCGTCGAGAGCGGTCGCCAGATCGAACGCGCCGATGGCCTGCTCGATCGACGCATAGCGCGTGCCCAGGGCAGCACGCATCAGCGCCTCGTTGTCCCTGAACAGACGCACGCTCTCCAGATCGTCGGCCTCCAGCAAGGACATCAGGCGCTCGCGCAGACGGTCCCATTGCTGCCCGTCGGACCGGGCGGCCGGACGTGGTATCGAAGCGCCGGCGTGATTCGCCGCTTCGCCACTTCTTGCGGCGATGTTGCCAGCCGCGACACCCGTACCCGCATCTTCCGCGTGCGACGCTGCAGCATCATCGACGACCTCCACCGGGGCCGTGAACCAGAAGACGCTGCCCTTGCCCTTTTCGCTCTCGACACCGATCTCGCCACCGAGCAGTTCGACCAGTCGGCGCACCATCGCCAGGCCCAGTCCGGTTCCTCCGTACTTTCGCGTCGAAGAACCATCGATCTGGTGGAACACATCGAACAGGCGTTTCCGCTCGTCGTCATCGATGCCGATGCCGGTATCGCGCACCTCGAATCGCAATACCGCAGCATTCCTGCCATGTTCGACCATCGTGACGCCGACGCGCACTTCGCCTGCCTCGGTGAACTTGACTGCATTGTCGACCAGCTTGTCGAGTACCTGGCCTATGCCTGCCACACCACCTGAAAATCTGCATGGCATTCCGGGCGGAACATCCAGAAACACTGCTACACCCCGGGCAAGCGCCTTGCTGCCGACCTTTCCGACCACCGTTTCGAGCATGTCACCAAGCTGGAAGACCTGCTTTTGCACCTCTGCACGACCGTTGTCCAGCCGGACGAAATTCAGGATGTCGTCAATCAGTGCCAGAAGTTGCCTGCTCGCGGTCTGCAGGTTACCCAGCAGTTCCTTCTGACGGGGTGCGAGTTCGGTGCCCTGCAGAATATGCGCCATGCCGATGATGGCGTTCATCGGCGTGCGCAGTTCATGGCTCATGCTTGAAAGGAACACGCTCTTCGCCTCGTTGGCGCTCTCGGCGGCCCGCTTCGCAGCGGCCAGTTCGCGTGTCCGGGTGTCGACCAGCTCCTCCAGATTGTTGCGATGACGGTCGAGTTCGCTGACCATTGCGTTGAGCCGGGTGACATCCCGTGCGGCGGCGAAGACACCGGCCACCCTGCCCTCTTCGTCCCGATACACGCTGGCGTTGTAGAGCACCTCGGTCAGTCGCCCGGAGACATGACGGATGGTCAGCGGATAATCGATGACGCGGCCATCGGAAAAGACCTGCCGGTAGCCGGCCTGCGCCTTCTCCGGCTCGGTGAAGTAGTCGCTGAAGTCGCTCCCTATCAGCTGTTGCCGCGTCACGCCGGTCACGGCTTCGGTCGCCGAATTCACGTCGGTTACCTTGCCCTCGGCGCTGATCGTCACCAGCGGATCGAGACTGACCTCGATCAGGCTGCGCGCATACATCGACGCGGCGCGCAGTTGTGCCGCAGCACGCTTCTGGCTGCTGATGTCGAACATCACGCCGTCGATCCACAACGGACGCCCCGCCCCGTCGAGCGTCGCCCGCCCGCGTTCGCTGACCCAAAGGCCGGATGCGCCGTTGACGCGGTACTCGATCTCGTAGCTCTCGCCACGCGCTACAGCACCATCCACCGTCCTGCGCAGTTCGGGCAGGTCATCCGGATGAACCAGCTGGCCCAGTGTGTACTGACCCGAAAGGTAGCGTTCCGGCCGTTTTCCGGTCAGCGCCTCTATGCCGTCACTGATGTAGCGTACCTGCCGGACGGCGTCGGGCTCGCACCGGAATACCGTTCCCGGCACATTCCCGACCAGCGTCCGGAAGCGCTCATGGCTGAGTTGAAGTTCCGCCGTCGCGGCCTCCATGCGGCGACGGTGGCGCGCGTGCAGGAACAGCATTCCGAAAAACAGCAGGTCGATGGCCAGCCCGCCCGCGAGTGCCACCGTCGGCTGCTCGCTCTCGGTCGTGACTTCGAATGAAAGGCTGCTGCGTACGCGCAGCGTCCAGCGACGGCCGCCGTACTCGACCGTCTTGTCGATCACATGCCGTGCGACACGTGACGAATGCTCGGAGGAAAAAAGCGCGTTCGCGGGAATGGGGTCGCCATCGAAAATTTCGATTTCGACGTCTGCCGCAGCATCTTCAAACAGCCGGCGCAACAGGTCTTCGGCACGAAAAGGGCTGTACACAAAGCCGCGCAGCACCTTACGCCGTGCCTCGACGGTATCGACAGGCTGGTGATTGCGATACACCGGCAAATAGATCAGGAAACCCGGTCTTGGCAGGCTGCCATCCTCCTGCACAAGGACGACCCTGCCCGACAGCGCCGCGTGTCCAGTGTCGCGCGCACGTTCCATCGCCGCCCTGCGCACCGGTTCGGAATACATGTCGTAGCCGAAGGCACGCAGATTGGCGCCGGAAAACGGCTCGAGGTACAGGATGCTGCTCAGCTGCGGCCGCTCACCGGACGGACGGATCGCGTAGTCAGGAAAACCTTCGGCGCGCACTGCCGCTTCGTGAGCGGCTCGCTCCGCCGGCGGCACCATCAGTGCAAACCCCATTCCCAGGGTGCCGGGCTGAATCCTGTCGAGCTGCAGTCCCTTTACATACTCATGCCACTCCGAGCGGCTCACATCCTCGCTGGCTGCAAAAAGCCCCGCTGCGCCGTGAAGCACCTGCGTCAAGTCGCTCAACTTGTCGACCACGGCGATCGCCTGTCGCTCTGCCCGGTATTCGAAACGTTCCCGGGCCGTCGAGGCGGACTCCTCGCGCGCGGAGTACCACAGTGCCAGCGTCACCAGAACCGACAACGCCAGCACGGCCCAGGCAAACGTCTCGCGGTCCGTCACCCCGGCCAGCCGTGACGTCCATCCGATGCGTCCCGGCGACGGCCGGGACGGCGCCGATTTCGTCGAACCGAGCCCGTCAGGTTTCGAACTTTCCGGCAGATCCATGCCTTCCTCCGCTCAGCAAAGTACCGCGTGTGCAGCAATCGGGGTGCCTCGTCACCGGACCGGTCGGCGTTCATCAACTCCGGCCCATGATAGCGGCAGGCCACTTCACGCAGCGCGATCCGCGCTGCTCCGGGGCCCCCCTTTAACACATTGCATTGTTTGCACAACGGATCGCTCACACGCGGGACGGCATCGTGCGCCGCCGCTGCCGGTCCGGATCCACCTGGCTCAGGTCGGCGAGTCGGTGCGGGTCGCATCAGCTTTCAAACGTACGGGCGCACCCAGAGCACGATATCGGCGGCACTCATCGCGCCGGCCTGACGCGCGATCTCCTTGCCGCCGCGGAACAGCGCGATGGTCGGAATGCTGCGTATCCGGTAGGCCGCGCTCGTATTGCGCGCCGTTTCGGTATCGACCTTGGCAAACCTGACGCGCGGCAACTGGGCAGCCGCCGCCGCGAACTGCGGCGCCATGACCTTGCACGGTCCGCACCAGTCGGCCCAGAAATCCACAAGAATCGGCAGTTCGGTACCGCGGATGACGGCAGCAAAGGTCTGGTCATTCAGCGCGAACGGTTCAGCCTGCATCAGCGGCGTCTTGCAGCGCGCACAGACCGGCTGGTCGTCGAGCCGTTCGTCGGGCACGCGGTTGGTGGTGATGCAGTGGGGACAAACGATGTTCATGTCGGGTTCCTTGGTACACGCGATTCAGGGGGAATGTCTGCGCTCATGAATTCCGGACGCGCTCGAACCCGATCAGCACGACGACGACGACAAGCGCCGTCGGCGGACCGGCATACGGGTGCAGGATGGATGCGAGCACGGGCGCCACGAGAACCAGCTGGCGCAGACCCCAGCTGTACAGGAGCCCGGCACGCCGGATGTAGTTCGTCCCTGCATCCGCCCAGCGGGCGCGGGTATCGGAACCGACCGGCATCGCGCTGATGAAGCTCACGTGGTTGTAGTAGCGCACCGCCATGGCCGAGGACACGAAGGACGCGAACAGCAGCGCCATCAACACGAGTTCCAGCGCCAGACGGAGGGTCAGATGAGTCGAATGCCCCATCACCTCGCCAAGGCTGGCATGCAGCGAAGGCGCGGCCAGCGTCGCGGTCCCCATCAGCCCGAGCACGGCGGTCGAAGCGGTCATCGTCGCCGACATCAGCGAATTGCGCAGCGTCTGCACCGCGAGGATTTCCGTGCCCCGCTCGGCCGACACCGCAGCGAACCACTCGGCGCGCAATGCGGCGTGCGCGGTGCGCGCCAGGCGTTCCGGGGCGCGCCGCTGCGCGACGAATACCGCCAGTTCGTAGACTGCCAGCACCGCAATCGTCGCCAGGGCTGCCAGCCAGTTTTCATCGCCATTCATGGCTCAGCCTTTCCGGCCGGGCGATGCAGCCCCCGCCCGGTACCGCTCGATCAGCTCGAAGAGCCCCATTCCTGCCAGCATGGCCGCGACGAACACCAGCGCCTTGCCTTCGCCCATGCCGAGCGCCACCAGCGCCGGCCCCGGACAGAAGCCTGCGATGCCCCAGCCGACACCAAATGCGACGCTGCCGAACACCAGACGGCGATCGATGTGACGTGCCGCCGGCAGTTTCATCTCTTCACCCAGGAAGGACACCGTGCGCTGCCGGGCAATGAAGAACGCGACGAAGCCGACGCCGATGGCCCCCCCCATCACGAAGGCAAGCGACGGATCCCAGGCCCCCGCGAGATCGAGGAATGCCAGTACCTTGGCCGGATTGGCCATGCCGGCCACGATGAGTCCGAGACCGAAGACCAGGCCGGCGAGCAGGGAGGTAAACACAGTCATGGAAGTACTCCTCAGAGACCGGCCAGATGACGGATCACGTAGACAGTGGCGAAACCGGCGCCCATGAAGGCAGCCGTCGCAACCAGCGAACGCGGCGACAGGCGGGACAGGCCGCATACGCCGTGGCCGCTGGTGCAGCCGGAGCCGTAGCGCGTGCCGATGCCTACCAGCAGGCCGGCCACGACAAGCGCGCCCTGACCGGCATCGATCTGCGGCGCGGGCCAGGCGGCGACGATCGAATAGGCCCATGGCGCCGCCACGATGCCGAGCACGAAGGCGGCACGCCAGGCAATGTCACCACCCGACGGCCTCAGCAGCCCGCCGATGACGCCGCTGATGCCGGCGATGCGGCCGTTGAGCAGCACGAACATCGCCGCCGCGATGCCGATGAGCACACCGCCGGCCAAAGCCGACCACGGTGTGAAAGCGTTCAGGTCCAGGGTCATGCGGGCTCCTTCGGGCAATAGAGTCGATACAGCACGGCAAGCACTTCGAGCACCGCCGGATCGGCCACGGAATAGAAGATGTTCTTGCCCTGACGACGGGTCAGCACCATCCCCTCGCTGCGCAGCACGCCGAGCTGCTGCGACAGCGTCGGCTGGCGGATGTCGAGACGCTGTTCCAGCTCGCCGACGCACATCTCTCCGTGCGACAGCTGACACAGCAGCAGCAGACGGTCTTCGTTGGCAAGCACTTTCAGCGCGCCGACAGCGCGGCCGGCTGCACTGCGCAGCAGCGCAGGATCGATCGGCGGCGGATTCGTTTCCATGTCGGGCTCGATAGTCCGGAATCAGGTTGAAATCAATATATGTACACATATACTATAAATCAACATAATTAATGACGAGGCAGATCACATGGGTACCCGCACGACGACCGAGGGGTTCTTCGATCCCGGCACATGGACCGTGTCCTACGTGGTGTGGGATCACACAACGCGGCGGGCGGCAGTCATCGACCCGGTTCTGGACTACGACTTCAAGTCCGGCCATACCGGCACAGCCTCCGCCGACCGCATCCTCGCCTATCTGGCGCAGCACGATCTGCGGGTCGACTGGATACTCGAAACACATGCGCACGCGGACCACCTGTCCGGCGCCCGCCATCTGCAGTCGCGCGTCGGCGGCCGCATCGCGATCGGCGAGAACATCCGCGTCGTGCAGGAGACTTTCCGGAAGATATTCAACCTGGAGCGGAGTTTCCTGCCCGACGGCAGCCAGTTCGACCATCTGTTCAAGGATGGCGAAACATTCCGGATCGGCGAAGTCGAGGCCACGGCACTGTTGGTGCCCGGCCACACGCCCGCCGACATGGCCTATGTCATCGATGGCGCGGTATTCGTCGGCGACACGCTGTTCATGCCCGACGTGGGCAGCGCCCGCGCGGACTTCCCGGGCGGCGACGCGCGCCAGCTCTACCGGTCGATGCGCCGTCTGCTCGACCTGCCGCCACAGACCGCGATGTACGTCTGCCACGACTACCCGCCTTCTTCGCGCACGCCGCGCTGGCAGACCACGGTGGCGGAACAGCGCGCACAGAACATCCACGTGCGGGACGGCATCGGTGAGGACGAATTCGTCGCACTGCGCACGGCGCGCGACGCAACGCTCGACATGCCGACGCTGATCCTGCCGTCGATACAGGTGAACGTGCGCGCAGGGCAGATGCCGCCGCCTGACGACAATGGCGTGGCCTATCTGCGCATTCCGCTCAACCTGCTGCCGACACATGGGTGACCGGGCACCGGGGTGATACCACACCCGGTGCCCTGGCACCTGCGGCGGCAAGGGCGCGGCCCGCCGCCAGATGGATTGCGGACGGCCGCGTCGCGCCGGCGCTCGTCTCCGCACCCGGAACAGGCAGCGCTTTACACCGTTTTTACGTCGGCCGGTCCACAGTGCGCACTTCGGGTTGGGAGAGCAATCATGAACTGGAGCGCGAACGACGCACCGACTGTCCGGCACTACGTCACCGCACTGGGCATCTGTGCGCTGACCACCGCACTGACGCTGCCGCTCCTCGGCCTGATCGATCCGGCCAACATCGTCCTGCTGTTCGTGCTGGCAGTCGTCCTGGTGGCTGCGCGGCTTGGACGGGGACCGGCCGTGCTGTCGTCCTTCGCGGCCGTCGCCTGCTTTGATTTCTTCTTCGTTCCGCCACGCTTTTCCTTCACGGTCGCGCATGCGCAGTATCTGATCACCTTCTCGGTGATGCTGCTGGTATCGCTCATCGTCAGCCATCTGACCGACGCCTATCGCCGGAAGGCCTTCGAAGCCGAACGACGAGCCGGCGAGTCGGCGCTGCTGCATCAGCTGGCCGGCGCACTGCTCGGCGCATTGACGGTCGAGCAGGTGGCGGAGCGGCTGGACGAGGTGTGCGGACGGCTGCTCGCCGCCGGCAGCACGCTGTTCATCGCGGCGGAAAACGGAGCACTCGCGCACGTGACCGCCGGCAACCGGCATGTCGATATCGGCGAGCTGACCACGGCCCGGGTCGTTTTCCACAACCGGCAGGCCACGCACCTGAATACCGATCTGCGCGATGGCATGGTCACCGTCCTGCAGCCGCTCGATGGTGCGACACGACGGCGCGGCGTACTCGCACTGCATTTCAGCGATGGCGACGCACCACGTGACCACGCGCTGCTGTCGGCCGTGGCCGCCGTGGTCACGACGGCAATAGAGCGCATCCATTTTGTCGAGGTCGCCCACGCGAGCACGCTCGACATGCAGACCGAGCGTCTGCGCAGTTCGATTCTCTCAGCCCTCTCGCACGACCTGCGAACGCCACTGACCGTGCTGTACGGGCTGGCCGACTCCCTCGCCAGCAGCGGTCGGCTGGATTCGGACCAGCAGGCGACGGCTGCGACACTGCGCGACCAGAGCCATCGCATGCACCGCATGGTCGACAACCTGCTCGACATGGCCCGCCTGCGCAGCGGCCGCATCGTGCTCCGACGCGACTGGCAGTCGATTCCGGAACTGGTCGGTGCGAGCGTGCGGGCGATGGCGCCCTGGCTCGAGACCGGTCGCCTGCGTTTCGACTGGCCGGCCGATCTTCCTCTGGTCGAGATCGACGCGGTGCTGATGGAGCGTGTGTTCTGCAACCTGCTGGAAAACGCGATCAAGTATTCGCCGCCGGACGCAACCATCGACATCGGTGCCCGCCTCTGCACGCAGACCGCCGGCACAACGCTGCAGATCCGGTTCGACAACCCCGGACCGGGATTTCCGCCGGACAGGGTCGACCGGGTATTCGACCTGTTCGAGCGGGGCACGACCGAGTCACCGGTACCCGGCGTCGGTGTCGGACTTGCTGTGTGCCGCGCCATCGTGGCAGCACATCACGGCAGCATCGCCGCGCAGAACACTGCCGACGGTGCACGCGTGCTGATCGAACTGCCGATCGGCGACACGCCGGCCGTTCCGGCCGAAGGGGGCGCAGATGAGCACCTCGCCTGAAGTGCTGCTGGTCGAGGACGAACCGGACATCCGCTGCTTCGTGCGCGACGCGCTGCGCCGGGAGGGATTCCGCGTCACCGAAGCGGATCGCGTGTCGACAGCGCTGATTGCCGCTGCCGACAATCACCCCGCCCTGGTCGTTCTCGATCTCGGACTGGTCGACGGCGACGGACTGCGCTTCATCGACGAATTCCGCGTCTGGTCACAACAGCCCATCCTCGTGCTGTCGGCGCGGCAGGGAGAGCTGGACAAGGTGGCCGCGCTGGACGCCGGTGCGGACGACTTCCTGAGCAAACCCTTCTCGGTGCCCGAGCTGCTGGCGCGGATACGCGCCCTGCTGCGACGCGCGGACCGCAGTGCCGGCACGAGCGAAGCGGCGGTGTTCCGCTTCGGAGATGTGGACGTCGATCTGGCCCGTCATGAAGTGAAGCGGCTCGGCGAACCGGTCAGGCTCACCGCACTGGAATTCCGGCTGCTCGCAATACTGGTCGCCAACGCCGGCAAGGTGCTGACGCACCGCCACCTGCTGCGCGAAGTATGGGGGCCGGAGCATGTCGACGACAGTCACTACCTGCGCATCTATGTCGGCCACCTGAGGCAGAAGCTGGAACGCGACCCCGCGCTGCCCGCGCATCTGCTGACCGAAATCGGCGTCGGCTACCGTTTCGTGATCTGAGCGCCCCCTGTAACTGTCATCAAGGACCGATCAATGACCGCTTCCGCCCGCGTTCCGCGAACAGGCACATTCGTACTCGCACTGGCAGCGCTCGGCGTCGTCTACGGCGACATCGGCACCAGTCCGCTCTATGCCTTCAAGGAAGCGTTCTCCGGCACACACGGCATGGCGGCCACGCCCGACAACGTACTCGCGGCCTTGTCCACGCTGTTCTGGTCGGTAACGCTGATCGTTTCCATCAAGTACGTCGGCATGGTGCTGAAGTTCGACAACGACGGCGAGGGTGGCGTGCTGGCGCTGACCGCCCTGGCACACCGGCTGGGCAGCGGCAGCGGACGCCGGGCGAAATGGATCATCGGTGCCGGCATCTTCGCCGCGGCACTGTTCTACGGTGACGCCATCATCACGCCAGCCATTTCCGTGCTGTCGGCGGTCGAGGGAATTTCCGTCGCCACGCCGCAGTTCGAGCACTTCGTGGTGCCCATCACGCTGACCATCATCGTCGTGCTCTTCCTCATCCAGCGATTCGGCACCGGACGGATCGGTTCGCTGTTCGGCCCGATCACCGTACTGTGGTTCCTCACACTCGGCATACTCGGCGCGCTCAGCATCGCCGAGACACCTGAGGTGCTCCGGGCGCTCGATCCGGCCCATGCCGCCGGTTTCGCCGTCCGCAGACCCGGAGCGGCCTTCCTGCTGCTGTCGGCGGTCTTTCTCGCGCTGACCGGTGGCGAGGCGCTGTACGCCGACATGGGACATTTCGGCGCCCGGCCGGTGCGACTGGCCTGGTACGGCCTGGTCTGCCCGGCCCTGATCATCAATTATTTCGGTCAGGGCGCGCTGGTCATGCGGACGCCTGCGGCCGCGGAAAACCCCTTCTACCTGCTGGCGCCCGACTGGTTCGTTCTGCCGCTGGTGGTGCTGGCGACGGCCGCCACCGTGATCGCGTCCCAGGCCACCATCACCGGTGCCTATTCGATGACGCTGCAGGCGTCGCGCCTGGGCTATCTGCCGCGCCTGCGCATACTGCACACCTCGGACACCGAGCGCGGGCAGATCTACATTCCCACGGTCAACGGGCTGATGCTGGTCGCCGTCGTCTGGCTGGTCGCCGAATTCCGCTCGTCGGGCGCGCTGGCCGCGGCCTACGGCATCGCTGTGTCCGGCACCATGATCATCACCACCGTGCTGTCCATCTTCGTGCTGCAGCGGCTGCGCGAGCGCTTCCGCCTGCCGCTGCTGGTGGCGCTGGGCCTGTTCCTGGCGCTGGAACTGCTGTTCTTTGCCTCCAACCTGATCAAGATCGCCGATGGCGGATGGCTGCCGATGGCGCTCGGACTGTGCATATTCACCTTCCTGACGACCTGGAAGGACGGCAGCGGCAAGGTGGCCGAGCAGCGTCGGCGGATCGACATCCCGATGTCCGAATTCATCGGCGGACCGGCGCCGGATGCACCGCAGGTCGCGGGCACTGCGGTCTATCTCACGTCCGATCCGTCCATCGTGCCGAGCGCGCTGTTCCACAACCTGAAGCACTTCGGCGTCATGCATTCGCAGACGGTATTCCTCAACGTGACGAACGAGGATGTGCCGTGGATAGCGGATGCCGACCGGGCCAGCGTACGCACGCTGGCGCCGTCCATCCACTCGATTTCGATGCGCTTCGGCTTCCGCGAGGAGCCCGACGTCCCGGCGGCGCTGGCAGGCGTGCTGATCGATGGCGCCGCGCTCGATCCGATGCGGACCACCTTCTTCGTCGCCCGTTCGATGATCGTCGATGGCCCGGGCGAACTCGGCGCCTGGCGGTGCGCCCTCTTTGCATGGATGACGCGGCAGTCGGAAAGCGCGGCCAGCTACTTCCGCCTGCCGGCCAACCGCGTGGTCGAACTTGGAACCCAGATAATGCTGTAGATGCCTGCTGTCTCCACCGTCCGGTCGTTGCCTCGGATTCTGCCGGCACCCAAGCGTGGCGAGCCGGGTCTGCCGTCGACAAGCCGGCACGCTGGCATGCGTCGTGCTAAAACCTCGTCACGGCCAACAAACCACACACACACACCGCCGGTGACGACCGCCATGTTCCGTCCATTTGTCCTGATTGCATTGTTTCCCTCGGCTGCGCTGGCAGCCGGGAATTCTCCAACCGTTGCCGGCGTGCCGCTGGATTTCATCCTGTTCGCGCTGACGCTGCTCGGCGTGGCGCTGTTCCACAATGCGACCCTGTACGTGGCCGTGACCGGACTGATTGTCATCAGCCTGTACAAGGTGTTCGTCACCGGATTCCACGCCGGTGCCGGCTTCGCCGGGCTGATCGGGCACCTCGGTCACGAGTGGGTCACGCTGGCCAACCTGTTCTGCCTGTTGACCGGCTTCGCGCTGCTCGCCCGGCACTTCGAAAAGAGCCACCTGCCGACCGTCCTGCCCCGCTTCATGCCGGGCGAATGGAAAGGTGCATTCGTGCTGCTGGTGATGGTGTTCGTGCTGTCCAGCTTTCTCGACAACATCGCAGCCGC
>DATCUL010000112.1:0-10978 GCA_036567405.1 Methyloversatilis sp.
GGCGCCGGCCATTGCCGGAGGCGGTGGGCCAGAGCCCGCCGCCGACCGGGCGCCTGCATCTGTCATGCAGCGAACGCGGCCGCATCCGGCTGGTGCCGGTGTCCGATGTGCTGTTCCTGCGCGCCGAACTGAAGTACGTGACCGCGCGTACCAGCGAGCGCGAATATCTGCTGGAGGAGCCGCTGGCGGCGCTGGAGCAGGAGTTCGCGCAGCGTTTCGTGCGCATTCACCGCAGCTGTCTGGTGGCGCGCGACGCGGTGGCCGGCTTCGAGCAGGTGCGCGACGGCGCCGACGGCCACTGGGCGGTCGTGCTCAAGGGGCTGGATGAACGCCTGCCGGTCAGCCGACGACAGTGGGCGCAGGTGAGGGCGGAATTCGCGGTCGAGTGATTGTGCGTCTGCAGGCATGGTCTGGATCGCTGCCACTGCAGGAGCGAGCCATGCTCGCGATCCGGTCGTTGAAAGACGGCCATCTCGTATCAGAGTGCGTGTTCGCGAGCATGGCTCGCTCCTGCAAGAGCAAAAAACCGCCTGGTTCCGCTCCAGGCAGTACCCGGCGAAACCCTCCTGTGACGGAAGCCGGCACTGCATGGCCGGCCCATTCGGAGAGCGCCGGGCAGTGCCCGGCGAAACCCCCGCTTCACCCACTGTTTCTCAGTGCGGCGGCGACGCCGTTGATGGTCAGGTGGATCGAGCGCTGCGTGCGTTCGTGGCGGTTGCCGGCGCGGAAGCGGCGCAGCAGTTCGACCTGCAGGTGGTTCAGCGGCTCCATGTAGGGGAAGCGGTTGCGGATCGAGCGCGCCAGCAGCGGGTTGGTTGACAGCAGTTCCGGGGCGCCGGTGATCTGGCGCACCGCGTCCAGCGTGGCCAGCCATTCGGTGCGGATGCGCGCGAAGATGGTGTCGCGCAGCACCGGATCGTCGACCAGTTCGGCGTAGCGGCTGGCGATGGCGATGTCGGTTTTCGACAGCACCATGTCCATATTGGAAATCAGCGTCGCGAAGAAAGGCCATTCGTGGACCATGGCCTGCAGCCGTGCCAGACCGTCGGCATGCCGGGCGCGGTATTCGCTGACCGCCGAACCGAAGCCGTACCAGCCGGGCAGCATCAGCCGGCACTGCGACCACGAGAACACCCACGGTATCGCGCGTAGGTCCTCGATCTTCTGCCCCTTCTTGCGCGAGGCGGGACGTGAGCCGATGTTCAGTTCGGCGATTTCCGAAATGACCGTCGATTCCCAGAAATACTTCTCGAAGCCGTCGGTTTCATAGACCAGGTTGCGGTAGGCCTTGAAGGCATGGCCCGACAGTTCCTCCATCGCGTCGGTGAATTCGGTCGGCGCATCGCCTTCGCGCTTGCCCAGCAGCGTCGCCTCGAAGGTGGCTGCAGCCAGCACTTCGAGGTTGCGCCGGCCGACTTCCGGATTGGAGTATTTCGAGGCGATCACCTCGCCCTGTTCGGTGATGCGGATCTGCCCCTGCACCGCGCCGGCCGGCTGCGCCAGGATGGCCTGGAAGCTCGGGCCGCCGCCACGGCCGACCGAGCCGCCGCGGCCGTGGAACAGGCGCAGCCGCACGCCATGCCGCCGGAACACCTGCACCAGCTTCGTTTCCGCCTTGTACAGCTCCCAGCCCGAGGTGAGGAAGCCGCCGTCCTTGTTCGAGTCCGAATAGCCCAGCATCACTTCCTGCGTGGTGGCGCGGCTGTCGAGCAGTACGCGCCAGACCGGCAGCGCGAACAGCCGGTCCATCGTGTGCGGCGCGTTGCGCAGGTCGTCGATGGTTTCGAACAGCGGGATGATGTTCATCGATGCGCGCCGCGCGTGCACGTCGAGCAGGCCGACTTCCTTCAGGATCAGCGCCACCTCCAGCATGTCGGACACGCCGTCGGCCTTCGAAATGATGTAGTTGGGCAGCGCTGCCTCGCCGTACAGCCTGTGCATTTCGGCGGCCGTGCGCGCGATCGCCAGTTCGCCCTCGGTTTCTTCGGAAAACTGCATGAAGCTCGAGGTCAGCGGACGCGGCGTACCCAGTTCGCCGATCAGCAGTTCGATGCGCCGCTCTTCGTCCAGTGCGAGGTAGTCGCCGCAGACGTGCGCATTGGCCAGCAATTCGGCGACCACGCGTTCGTGCACGTCGGCGTTCTGGCGCAGGTCGAGTACCGCCAGATGGAAGCCGAACACGCGCGCTGCGCGGCGCAGCCGGCGCAACCGGCCGCGCGCCAGCAGACGCGACTTGTTGGCGACCAGTGAATCGTGGATCACGTCGAGATCGCGCACGAATTCGGCGGCCGATGCGTACGGATCGGCTTCGCCGGCCGCCTTCCACAGCGCCTCGTGCTGGTCCAGCGTGCGCGCGGTGGCGGCCAGCCGGGCGTAGATGCCGGCCAGCGCACGCCGGTACAGCTCGTCCTCGCGGTGCGGAGACTTGTCCGGAGCGGTGGCGGCCAGCACGCGCAGCTCGTCGCTGGCGTTGTTCAGCAGCAGGGTCGAGCACAGGTCGGTGTCGAGCACGTGCACCTGGGTCAGGTAGTAGTCGAGCGCCTTGGCCGACTGCACGCGCAGGGTGGCGCGCAGCACGTCGGCGGTGACGAAGGGGTTGCCGTCGCGGTCGCCGCCTATCCACGAACCCATGTGCAGGAAGTTGCCGATGTCGCGCCTTTCTTCCGGAAAGGCCGCTTCCAGCTGGTCCTCGACCGCGTTGTAGAGGCGCGGCAGTTCGCGCAGGAAGGTGTAGTCGTAGAAGGACAGGCCGTTGATCACCTCGTCGGCGACCGACAGACGGGTCCGCCGCAGCATGCGCGTCTGCCACAGCGACGCGATCGTGCGTCGCACCGCTTCGTCGCGCTCGGCCAGCTCTTCCGGCGTCAGCCGCATGCGGTCGCGCTCGTCGATCAGCCGGGCGATCTTCATTTCCTGGCTCAGGATGCTCTTGCGCTGCACCTCGGTCGGGTGCGCGGTCAGCACCGGCACCACCATCGCGTCGCGGAAGAAGCCGAGTATCTCGTCGGCCGGTACCGCGGCGGCGAGCGCCTTTTCCAGTGCATTGGCCAGCGTGCCGGGCCGGGGCGCGTCACCGGCGATGGCATGTGCCCGGGCGCGCCGGATGTGGTGCTGGTCTTCGGCGATGTTGGCCAGATGCAGGAAATAGCTGAAGGCGCGCACCACGATGATGGTGTCGTCGTCGCTCAGGCTGTTCAGCAGCCGGGCCAGTTCTGCGCGCGCCTCGAGATCGTCGTCACGGCGGAAGCGCACGCAAAGCTGGCGCACGTTCTCGATCAGCTCGAACATGCGGCTGCCTTCCTGCTCGCGCACCGTGTCGCCGAGCATGCGCCCGAGCAGGCGGATGTCGTCGAACAGCGGCTGGTCCTTGTCGAGCGCGGCGCGCTCGTGCACTGCAACCGGTGTCTGGGCCTGTTGATTCACTGGCAATTCCTCGGGAAGGTCGATCGGATCGTCGTCGTGCGGCCGGCCTGCGCTGGCTGGCGGAGTGCCGTTGCTTGCGTGGCGTGCGCAGGATCCACGCACCGCTGTGGTGCCGGGCGGAACACGCGCCGGCGGGGGCTGCTAGAATCCAAGGCGTTTCGCGCGTCTGCCAGCGGGCCACCGGCCCGGCCGGCGCGCGGTGTGCCCACCTCACGCATCGATTCCACATGGACTATCCGACCGGACTGGCAGACGTGTTGGCGATGGATCCTCCGGATTCCGCCCTGCAACATGAAACGGAAGCTTACCCGAACCCCGGACGCATCGTGATCGCCTCGCGCGAGTCCCGTCTGGCCATGTGGCAGGCGGAGCACGTGCGTGACAGGCTGTCCGCGCTGTACCCGTCCGCCACGGTGGAAATCCTCGGCATGACGACGCGTGGCGACCAGATTCTCGACCGCCCGCTGGCCAAGGTCGGTGGCAAGGGGCTGTTCGTCAAGGAACTGGAAACCGCGCTGCTCGAAGGCCGTGCCGATCTGGCCGTGCATTCGATGAAGGACGTGCCGATGAACCTGGGCGAGGAATTCGCGCTGGTCGCCACGCTGGAGCGCGAGGTGCCGCAGGACGCCTTCGTGTCCTCGCGCTACGCCAGTCTCGACGAACTGCCGCCGGGCGCCGTGGTCGGCACGTCGAGCCTGCGCCGCGAGGCGCAGCTGCGCGCGAATTTCCCCTATCTCGCGGTGTCCAGCCTGCGTGGCAATCTCGACACGCGCCTGCGCAAGCTCGACGAAGGCCAGTACGACGCGATCATCCTGGCCGCAGCCGGCCTGAAGCGGCTCGGGCTGGGCGCGCGCATCCGCGCGCTGCTGCCGGTCGAACTGTCGCTGCCGGCAGCCGGGCAGGGTGCCCTGGGCATCGAGGCGCTGGCGTCGCGGCCCGAAGTGGAAGCCTGGCTGCTGCCGCTGGTCTGTCCGCAGTCGCAGGCCTGCGTGCGTGCCGAACGCGCGGTGTCCCGCGCGCTTGCCGGTTCGTGCGAAGTGCCGCTGGCGGCCTACTGCGTGGTCGACGGCGGCGAACTGTGGCTGCGTGCCCGGGTTGCGCTGCCTGACGGCTCGCGTATCGCCTCGGCCGAGGTGCGCGGCAGCTTCGCGCAGCCCGATGCGCTGGCGGCAGAGTGCGTGCAGGGGCTGCTGGAAGACGGTGCCCAGGCCATACTCGACGATCTGGGCACTCGATGACCCAGTCCGGCCCGCTGGGCGGGCGTTGCGTGCTGGTCACCCGCCCGCGTGCGCAGGCCGCTGTCCTGAGCGACGCGATACGCGACGCCGGCGGTGAAGCGATGCTGTGTCCGCTGATCGACATCGAGGCGCTGGCCGACACGCGTGCCGTGGCCGAGGCATCTGACTGCCTCGATCGCGCTGCGCTGGCGATCTTCGTCAGCGCCAATGCGGTACGGCATGCGCTCGACGTCATCCTCGCGCGGCGTGCCTGGCCTGCGGCGCTGCCGGCCGCCACCGTGGGCGAACAGTCCGCGCAGGCATTGCGCGCGCGCGGCTTGCATCGCATCATCGTGCCGCACGGGCGTTCCGATTCGGAAGCGCTGCTGGCGCTGCCCGAGCTGTCGGCCGATGTCCTGTGCGGACGGACGGTCATCGTGTTCCGCGGCGACGGCGGTCGCGAACTGCTCGGCGATACGCTGCGCGAGCGCGGTGCCGACGTGATGCACGTGACCTGCTATCGCCGCCTGCCACCTGGCGAGAGTGCGGCTGAACTCTGCCCCGCCGTGATGGCGGGGCGGCTGCATGCGCTGACCATCACTTCCTCGGAAGCGGTGCGCAACCTGACGCAGCTCGCCAGCCCCGAATGCCTGACGCGGCTGCACGGACTGCCGCTGTTCGTGCCGCATGCACGCATCGCGGAGCAGGCGCGGCAACAGGGCTTCTTGCAGGTGATCGAAACCGCGCCTGCCGATGCCGGCCTGCTGGCCGGGCTCATCAACCATTTTTCGCAGCCTCCGAATGACCAGGCCCGACTGACATGACCGATCCGATAGAAAACTCCCCGTCGCCGACGCCCGCTCCATCCGTAGCGCCTACATCGGGGACGGATGCCGGGCCGGCGGTCCGGACTGCGCTGCCCGGCTGGCTGATCCCGCTGTGCGTACTGCTCCTGCTGGCGTTCGGTGTGGCCGGCTTCCTGATGGTGCAGCGTATGCGCGCGCTGGAGAGCGAACTGCACCGGCGCGTCAGCGTGGTCGGCGAACAGGCGGCCGAGGCCACGCGCGCCAGCGAGCAGGAGGCGGCCGGCATTGCCAGCTACGGCACGCGGCTGGGCAATCAGGAAGCCCAGCTGGCGGAGCTGCGCGCGCGCATCGAGGCCTACGAATATCTGGCCGACGATCTGGTGCGCAGTTACGACGAGCGGGTGCTGGCCGAAGTCGAGCACGCGCTGGTGCTGGGCCAGCAGCAGCTGCAGCTGGCAGGTGACGCCAAGCTCGCGCTCAGTGCGCTGTCCGGTGCCGAGGCACAGCTGGCACGCGCCGACACCGGACGCTACCTGTCGCTGCGCCGCGCCATGGCCAACGACATGGAACGCCTGCGCCGGGCGCCGATGGCCGACCTGGCAGGGCAGGCGCTGCGCATCGACACTTTGCTGGCGGCGATCGACAATCTGCCGCTGGCGTTCGAACGTTCGCCCGGCAAGACCGCGCCGGCCGACAGCCGGGAGCAGGCAAGTCTGTCTCTGCCGGAACGCCTTGCGCGCGATGTGTGGGACGAGGTGCGCGCACTGGTGCGCATCGAGCGCCTGGACCGTCCGGACCCGGCACTGCTGGCACCGGCCAACAGCTTCTTCCTGCGCGAGAACCTCAAGCTGCGTCTGGTCAACGCACGCATCGCGCTGTTGCAGCGCAACGGCGCGATCTGGCGCGAGGACACGAGGCTGGCGCGCGAATGGGTGGAACGCTATTTCGACGGCCGTGCGCGGCAGACCGAAAACGTCCTGCTGACGCTGCGCCAGCTGGCGTCGGTCGATCCTGGCGAGCCACTGCCCGGACTGAACGAGTCGATGAGTGCGCTGGCCCAGCTGAAGGCGGCGCGCCAGCGCGTGCCGGCCGTTCGCGAGGGGGCCCGCTGATGGTTCGCCTTCTGCTCTGGCTGCTCGGTCTGTGCGCGCTGGCCGTCGGTCTGGTGATCGCGGCGCGCCACAACGACGGTTTCGTGCTGCTGCAGTGGTCGCCGTGGCGGGTCGAGATGTCGCTCAACCTGTTCATCGTCACCTTCCTGCTTGGGGTGGCGGCGCTGTACAGCCTGTTTCATCTGATAGACGGTCTGCTGCGCATGCCGGCGCGGGCTCAGGGCTATCGTGCGCGCCAGCGTCGTCGCCGGGCCGTGACCGCGTTGCGTGACGCGGCCCGCCTGTACTTCGAAGGGCGTTTCGGCCACGCGCAGCGCAGTGCGAAGGTGGCGGTCGAAGGTGGCGAATCGCCCGGACTGGCGGCACTGATCGGTGCGCGTGCAGCGCACGCGATGCGTGAGTCCGCGCAGGCGGACGACTGGCTGCAGCAGGCATCACGCCATGAAGAGTTGCGCACTGCCCGTCTGATGACCGAGGCTGACATCCTGATCGACCGGCGTGATTTTGCCGAGGCGCTGCAGCGCATAGACGCGCTCCAGTCGGGTGGCCAGCGTCATGTCGCGGCGCTGCGTCTGGCCATGCGCGCCCGCCGCGGGCTGGGCGACTGGGTCGGCCTGCTGCGCGTGGTGCGCCTGCTGCAGAAGCACAAGGCTCTCACGCCCGAGCAGGCGGCGCCGGTGCGCCGACAGGCGCACCTGGGGGCGCTGCAGGGCATGGATGCGGCTGACCTCGATGCCTACTGGCGCAAGCTGCCGTCAGCCGAACGTGAGGATGCGCAGGTGGTGCGCGCAATGTGCGGCGCCCTGATCGCGGCCGGCCAGGCGGCGCAGGCGCGCAAGCTGATCGAGGCGCAGCTCGATCGTGGCTGGGACCCTGCGCTGATCGCGCTGTATGCGCAGGGTGATGGCAGCGACGCACTGGGCCGCATCGGGCGTGCCGAGAACTGGCTCCGTGCCCATCCGGACGATGCGGGGCTGCTGCTGGTTTTGGGCCGCCTGTGTCACGCTCAGCAGCTGTGGGGCAAGGCGCAGAGCTATCTGGAAGCCGCGCTGGCGGTGCAGCCGTCGCGCGTGGTGCACGTCGAGCTCGCTCTGCTGCATGAGCACCTGGAGCGCCGGGACGAGGCGCAGGCACATTTTCGCGCTGCCGCCCTGATGGCGTGAGCCGGGCCGCCGGCAACCCTGTCATGATGCGGGCATCTCCGTCCCGTTCCCTTCGCCATGCACAATCCGTTTGACGAGCCGGCCGTGCCGGCGGCCGGTAATCCGTTCGCCCCGCCCACGGGCGATCCACAGCGCGAGGCCGTCCTGTTTTCCGGACGCGGTGCCGAATACTTCGGCATCTGGATCGTCAACCTCGCGTTGACGGTTCTGACGCTGGGCATCTATTCGGCCTGGGCCAAGGTCCGGCGCCTGCAGTACTTCTACCGCCACACGACGCTGGGCGGCGGCGCCTTCGACTATCACGGTGATCCGCGCGCCATCCTCAAGGGGCGGGTGATCGGCTTCCTGCTCCTGCTGGCCTACAACCTGTCCTTCCAGTACTCGCCGTTGGCCGGCATGCTGGTCGCGGTGATGCTGGCGGCCGTCATGCCCGAACTGTTGCGCCGCTCGCTGCGTTTCCGCGCGCACAACACGAGCTGGCGCGGACTGCGCTTTGCGTTCGATGGCGACACCAAGGGCGCATATTCGGTCTTCCTGAAGTGGCCGCTCATCACGGTGGTCAGCCTGTATCTGCTCGGACCGCTGTGGCATCAGCGCCTGAAGCAGTACCAGTTCGACTGTGCGCGCTACGGTGACACGCGGTTTGCTATCGACGCGCCGGTGGCGTCTTTCTACAAGGTTTACGGGCTGGCGCTGCTGGTCGTGCTGCTCGGCATTGCCGGCATCGTGGCGCTGCTGTGGCCGCTCGCCGCGGCCGATCCGGCGGTGTTCGTGTTCCTGCCGCTGCTGCTGATTGCACTCGCCCTGCTGGTTCAGCCCTATCTCGCGGCGCGCCTGCAGAACCTGGTGTGGAATCATGTCCGGCTCGGTGCCCACCGCTTCGAGTCCACCGTCAGCGCCCGCCGGCTCTACGTGATCACGCTGACCAATCTGCTCGGCATCGTATTTACGCTGGGTCTGTTCATGCCCTTCGCGGCGATCCGCGTGTCGCGCTATCGGCTCGGCTGTGTGACCCTGCTGTGTGCGGGGCCGCTCGACGATTTCGTGGCCGGCCTGTCGGCCGACGCAGCCGCGACCGGCGAGGGCGCTGCCGACCTGTTCGATGTCGACATCGCTCTCTGAACCGGCGCCGTCGGTCGCCGCGCTCTATTTCGATGGCCGCAGCGCCCGCGCCCACCCGGCGACGCTGACGCTGCGCGGTCACGATCTTCATCTGAACGCAACCGACCTTTCACGCATCGACGCGCTGTCGACGGTTCGGTTGTCCGAGCCGATGGGGCAGGCGGCCCGGATCATCACCTACGAGGACGGCGCGCATGTCGAAGTGCGCGACCACGCAGCGCTCGCCGTGCTGCTTGCCGCCAGCGGGCAGCGGGACAGTGCCGTCGTGCGCTGGGCATTCCAGCCACGCGCCGTGCTCGCAATGCTGGCCGGACTGCTGTGTGCGCTCTGGTTCGCCTGGCAGTTCGGGTTGCCCTGGGCCGCAAGGCTGGCTGCGCCACATGTGCCGGACGAGGTGGTGACCGCACTGTCGCAGCAGACGCTTGCCTGGGTGGATGGTGGTGTCATGACTGCGTCGACGCTCGACGCGCAGCGTCAGCAGGCATTGCGCGACGCGCTTGCTGCCATGGTGCGTTCGGGCGGACTGCCGGCACATGCGCTGATATTCAGATCAGGCGGCGCCATCGGGGCGAATGCGTTCGCGTTGCCCGACGGGACGCTGATCGTGACCGATCAGCTGGTCGCGCTGGCGGGCAGCGATGATGAGGTACTGGCCGTGCTGCTGCACGAACTCGGGCATGTGCGCAGCCGGCACGGCATGCGCATGCTGCTGCAGGGATCCGTGTCGGCGCTGTTCATGGCCTGGTACCTTGGCGATGTCAGTTCGCTGCTGGCGATGGCACCGACTGCGCTGATCCAGGCAGGCTATTCGCGCGACATGGAGCGCGAGGCGGATGACTTCGCCGCCCGCATGCTCCGTCGGCAGGGGCTGGCACCGGCGCTGCTGGCCGACATGCTGGAAAAGCTCGCCGGCGCGCATGACACGGGGGATCGCGCTTCAGGAAGTCTGCCGGCATGGCTGTCCAGTCATCCGGACACCTCCGAGCGCATCGCGCATCTGCGCAGCGGAGACTTCATGCTCAATTGACCTTGGTCAACGAGGGGTTTTATCGCTTTTGGGATACTGGCCGTCACACAAATACGGTTTTTAGTCCTCTGGAGCGAATGAAAATGAAGGCAATCAAACTGGTGGGTATCGCAGCGCTGGCCGCTGTTTCCGGGCTTGCGCAAGCCGCGGAGGAAGGCAACTGGATGGTGCGCGCACGCGCGATCTACATGCATCCGGACAACGACAATTCGGGTGGCCTGAAGCTGCCGATGGATGTCGAAGCCGACAACAAGATTTTCCCCGAAATCGACATCACCTATTTCTTCACGCCGAACATCGCCACCGAACTGATCCTCACCTACCCGCAGAAGCATGACGTGACGCTGGGTGGTACCGAGATCGGCACCGTCAGCCACCTGCCGCCGACGCTGATGCTGCAATACCACTTCCTGCCGACCGGCACCATCCGTCCGTATGCCGGTGTGGGTCTGAACTACACACGCTTCTCGAGCCCGCACCTTGACGCCGGCCGCGCGCTGGGCGGCAGCATCCCGCTGCGTGTCGATCACAGCAGCTTCGGCTGGGCCGCTCAGGTCGGTGCCGACGTGCAGATCGCGCCGAAGTGGTTCTTCAACGTCGATCTGAAGTACGTGGCGATCGACGCGGACATCTACATCAAGGGCGGCCCGAAGGTCACCTCGC
The DNA here is from genome assembly GCA_036567405.1 of Methyloversatilis sp. Classification (GTDB taxonomy): domain Bacteria; phylum Pseudomonadota; class Gammaproteobacteria; order Burkholderiales; family Rhodocyclaceae; genus Methyloversatilis. Next base: position 10,534 of record DATCUL010000112.1, read on the forward strand.
TGGATGTAAACCCCTGGCTCTTCGCAGTCGGTATCGGTTACCGCTTCTGAGTTAGTGCGGGTTCGCCGGCCCAGGGCCACAAGCCCGAAAGCTGGCGGACACGCCATGTTTCTTCCTGCAGTCCCGGTTCGGGCACCCGTGTGGTGCCCATTTTTTTGCCCGCTTGACGCGTTCGACCGATGAATGCGCTTGGCGCGAGCAGGTCCTTACGGTGTTGTCTTCCACGGTCGGCCCTGCATGGCCGACCGGTTCCGCAGGCGCGAAGCGGTGCTTCGCGAAACCCCTGCTGCACCCACGGTCGGCGCTGCATGGCTGGCGGGTTCCGCAGGCGCGAAGCGGTGCTTCGCGAAACCCCTGCTGCACCCACGGTCGGCCCTGCATGGCTGGCCGGTTCCGCAGGCGCGCACCAGTGCTTCGCGAAACCCGTGTTATACCCAGTCGCGTG
>DATCUL010000113.1:0-5512 GCA_036567405.1 Methyloversatilis sp.
GAATCGGCGGCCTCCACCGTCACCCGGGTGTCGATCCGCACGCACTGATCTGCGCGCGCAGTCGCCGCGCCCGCCTCCTGATCGCGGGGCTGGTGCGCGCTGCGTTAGCATTCCCTTTCTGTCCTCAAGCCGGAACTTCCGCCATGACTTACTGCGTGGGCATGCTGCTCGATGCCGGGCTGGTCTGCCTGTCCGATTCGCGCACCAACGCCGGTGTCGACCACATCAACACCTTCCGCAAGATGAACGTTTTCGAGCGCGCCGGCGAGCGTGTGCTGGTGCTGATGACGGCCGGCAACCTTGCGCTGACGCAGACGCTGGTGAGCCTGCTGCGCGAGCGTCTGGCCACCGAAGGCCCCAACCTTCATACCGTGCCGAACATGTTCGAGGCGGCGCGCCATGTCGGCGACTGCCTGCGCGAGGTGCACGCGCGCGACGCCGAGGCGCTGAAGGAGTTCGGCATCGAGTTCAATGCCTCGCTGATCCTGGGCGGACAGATACTGGGCGAGGAGCCACGGCTGTTCCAGATCTACGCGGCCGGCAACTTCATCGAGGCGACGCGCGACACGCCGTATTTCCAGATCGGCGAAGCCAAGTACGGCAAACCCATCGTCGACCGCGTCATCCGCCCGGAAACGTCGCTCGACGAAGCGGCGAAGTGCGCGCTGATCTCGATGGATTCGACCATCCGGTCCAACCTGTCGGTCGGCCTGCCGCTCGATCTGCTGGTGCTGCGGCGTGGTGCGCTCGCGGTGTGCTCGAACATCCGCATCGACGCCGAGAACGCCTATTTCGAAATGATCCGCACCCGCTGGGGAGAAAGCCTGCGCGAGGCCTTCCACGCGCTGCCGTCGCCGGACTGGATACCGGGCTGACCGGGCACCGTCCGTCCAAGCATCGGCTCTGGCGTCACGCAGCGCTGGCGCGGTCCTCCCGGTCGTCCGTGCGTTCCGTTGCCGCGATGGAAATCGCCATGCCGTCGGGGATGTTTGCGTCGTCGTTCGCGCGGGCGGCATGCAGCGCTGTGATGGTCAGCCGGCATGCGCCGCGGTAGGGCTGGTCGTGCAGGCTGATCGAGGGCAGATCGGCGCTGTCGCGGCCGGTGGCGATGCGGATCAGGTGCGCGGCAGGTGCGGGTCCGGTCGGATCGAACAGGTACCAGCGGTCTCCGACATAGGCTTCCATGCAGTAATGCAGGCCGCTGTCGCCGGGCCGCGCCGTACTGACCAGTCGTGCCGGAATGAACAGCGCGCGGCACAGTGCGATGGCCAGCTGGGCGAAGTGCTCGCTCGCTCCGCATTTGTCCAGCAGGGTGTCGAGCGCTGATTTCGGGACGCCGGCCAGCGACGGATCGAAGCGGGTGCGGTCGCGCACGCAGGCGCAGAGTGTCGTCACGCGCGCGTAACCGGGCCGCATCCGGCCGAACGTGCGGTAGGCGAGGCGGGTCAGGGGCTCGGTCGGGCAGAGCGGGCTCTCGTGCAGGAAGGGCAGTACTTCGAAGGGCAGGTCGGTAACGCCGACTTCGTCGAGTGCGTCCGGATCCGCGAAATGCGGGGTGACGTCGACCAGCGCCGAACAGGCGATATCCAGCGTGCCGGCAGCCGTCTGCACATCCAGCAGGCGCTGGCCGTGGCGGCCGAGCCGTACCGGCAGCGCGCGTGCGCCAGCCGGTACCAGGAGGACTTCGCTGCCTATCCTCTGCTGTGTCGTGAGCGCCGGCAGCAGGCGCATTTCCAGTTCGACCGGCGTGCCGACGTTGCAGCTCAGCGAAATGTTCACGCCCATCCTGATCATGCAGCCGTCCCGGTGTCTTGCGAAGATGCGCGCGAATGCTAAGCGCAGCGCGGGGATGACGCTGTAGGACGGGGACTACCGCCTGCGGGCGGAAGGTGATCTAGCGGTTGAGCCGGGCCGCGTCGGTGATTTCCTGGCGTACTGTCCGGTACAGCGCCAGCCGGCCCGGCGGGACGTGGCCGCGCAGTGCGCAGTCGGGTTCGCGGTCGTGCGCGCAGTCGCGGAAGCGGCATGTGCCCAGATAGGGGCGGAAGTCGCGGAATGCCTGTTCCAGTTCGCCGACATCGAGGTGGGACAGACCGAATTCCTGCAGGCCCGGGCTGTCGATCAGCTCGCCGCCGCCCGGCAGCTCATACAGCCGCGCGAAGGTGGTGGTGTGCTTGCCGGAATCGAGCGCAGACGATATTTCGCGCGTGGCGGCCGCGGCGCCGGGGATCAGCGCATTGACCAGCGTGGATTTGCCCATGCCGGACTGGCCGATCAGCACGCTGAGCCGGCCCTTCAGGTGTTCCGCCAGCGGGCCGGGATTGCCGCGCGCCGACAGTTCGAGCACGCGGTAGCCCATGGCAGCGAATTCGGCCAGCTGTGCGCGCGCGGCTGGCAGTCCGGCGACAAGGTCGCACTTGTTGAGCACGATCAGCGCGTCGACGTTCTGCGCTTCGAGCGCGAGCAGGATGCGGGCGATCAGGTCGCCGCTGAAGCCCGGTTCGGTCGCCGTGACGATGACCACCTGATCGACGTTGGCGGCGACCGTCTTTTCCTTGAACGCGTCCTTGCGGTAGAGCAGGCTGCGTCGTTCGTGCAGCTTCTCGATGCGCGCCTGGTCGGCCTGCAGCGACACATCCACGCGGTCGCCGCACGCGACCTCGGAGCGCTTGCCGCGCGGAAAGGCCCGCAGCACGCGGCCGTCGTCCAGCCGCACCATGTAGTGTCGGCCATGGGCCGACACGACGCGCCCCGCGAAGGTATTCAAATGTTGCGCATCGCCTCGATGCGGGCGGCGCAGATCAGGTCGTTGAGCGATACGCCGCGCACGCTGTGCGTGGTGAACACGACGCGCACGCGGTTGAAGCCGAACATGATGTCCGGATGGTGGTCCTCGGCGGCGGCCAGCGCGGCGACCTGATTGACGAAGGCCACGACCTGCGCGTAGTCGGTGAACTGGAAGTCCTTGGCGATGTGGCCGTCGGCCTCTATCCAGCCGTGGAGATCGTCGAGCCGGGCGGCCAGTGTTTCGCCGGACAGGCGCTTGTGAGCACCCTTGAGCGGCGTGCAGTGCAGTTGTGCGAGTTCTTGTGCGGTCATGTCAGAGTGTCTGCAGTTTCGCCACGCGCAGCGCGGCAGGCGGGTGCGAGTCGTAGAAGCTGGAATACAGCGGGTCCGGCGTCAGGGTCGATGCATTGTCGCGGTATAGCTTGACCAGCGCCGACACCAGCCAGCCTGACTGCGTGTGTGCGGCGGCGTAGGCGTCGGCTTCGAATTCGTGCTTGCGCGACATCAGCGACATCAGCGGCGACAGCGGGAAGCTGAATACCGGCGCCACCAGCGCGAACAGCGTGAGCGCCAGCACCTTGCCCTGGCTGTTCAGGCCCAGCTGCTGGTAGAACCAGCTTTGATCAATCAGCCAGCCCAGCAGCGCGAAGAAGGCCAGGCTGCCGCCGGCGATCCAGGCCACACGCTTCCAGATGTGATGATGCTTGTAGTGGCCCAGTTCGTGCGCCAGCACGGCCTCGATCTCGTCGCCGCCCAGACGGTTGAGCAGGGTGTCGAAGAACACGATGCGCTTGCCCTTGCCGAAGCCGGTGAAGTAGGCGTTGCCGTGCGCCGAGCGGCGCGAACCATCCATCACGAACAGCCCGTCGGCGCGGAAGCCGCAGCGGGCCAGCAGGTCCTCGATGCGGCTGCGCAGCTCGCCCTCGGGCATCGGTTCGAACTTGTTGAACAGCGGTGCGATGAAGGTCGGGTAGAGCAGCATCATCGCCAGGCTGAACGCCAGCCAGAACGCCCAGGCGTAGATCCACCAGCCGCTGCCCAGGCTGTCCATGATCCACAGCACCGCTGCGACCACCGGCGCGCCGATGGCTGCGCCGACCAGACCGTGCTTGAGCTGGTCGCCGAGAAACATGCCCAGGGTCATCTTGTTGAAGCCGAAGCGTTCCTCGACCACGAAGGTCCGGTACAGCATGAAGGGCAGGTCGATCAGGCTCGACGCGACGGCCAGCAGTCCGACGAACACCAGATCACGGACCATGCCGTCGCCGGCCAGCGAACCGGCCGCGTCGAACAGCCACTGCAGTCCGCCGCCCAGCGTCAGCAGCAGCAGCCAGAGCGCGGACACGACCACGTCGGCGCGTGCCAGACCGACGCGGGCCACCGTATAGTCGGCTGCCTTCTGATGCGCGTCGAGCGGAATGGCGTCGCGGAAGGCGGCCGGTACGTCGCCGCGGTGCGCCGCGACATGCGCGCGGTGGCGGCTGGCCAGCCACAGGCGCACACCGGTGGTGAGCACGAGTGCGACGAGGAAGATATTGGTCAGCATGATGGTGGGCCTCGGGTGGATGCGGTTCCGGTCAGGACTCCGATTTAGACTGAGTCCAGGTCACGCGAGTGTGACAAAATCGGGCCGATCCGCGTTCGGACGAACGCATTAATCCCGCTTGGAAATTTTCGCGATTATGGCACACGACCCCACTTACCTCGTTTGGCTGGACATGGAAATGACCGGTCTGGATCCGGACGGCGACCGCGTCATCGAACTGGCCTGCGTGGTCACCGACGCGCATCTCGAAGTCGTCGCCGAAGGTCCGGTGCTGGCGGTTCATCAGTCGGACGAGGTGCTCGGCGGCATGGACAAATGGAACACCAGCACGCACGGCAAGTCGGGCCTGACCGAGCGCGTGCGCGCGTCCACCCTCGACGAGGCGGCGGCCGAAGCGGAGATGATCGCCTTCCTGAGCCAGTACCTGCCGGAGCGCACCAGCCCGATCTGCGGCAACTCGATCTGCCAGGACCGCCGTTTCCTGGCGCGCCACATGCCGAAGCTGGAAGCCTGGTTCCATTACCGCAACCTCGACGTTTCCGCGCTGAAGGAGCTGTGCAAGCGCTGGCGCCCGGAACTGGCGTCGCAGTTCAAGAAGGCGCAGCGTCACGAGGCGCTGGCCGACATCTACGAATCCATCGACGAACTCAAGTTCTACCGCGAACACTTCCTGCGCATGGAGTGAGGCGATGAGCACCCTTCGCATCGCGGTCGCGCAGATCAACTGCGTGGTCGGCGACCTCGACCACAATGCGGCGCTCATCCTGGACGCCGCGCGTGCGGCGCAGGCGCAGGGCGCCGATCTGCTGCTGACGCCGGAACTGGCGCTGTGCGGCTACCCGCCGGAAGACCTGCTGCTGCGCCCCGACTTCCACCGCACGTGCGCGCGCCATCTCGCGCGCATCGCTGCCGAGGCGCCGGCGCTGGCGCTGCTTGTCGGCCATCCGCATGCCGCCGGCGACCGGCTGTTCAATGCGGCCAGCCTGATCCGTGGCGGTCGCGTCGAGGCGACCTACTTCAAGCAGCGCCTGCCGAACTACGAGGTGTTCGACGAGGAGCGCTATTTCGACGAGGGCTCCGAGCCGCTGGTGGTCGAGGTGGCGGGCGTGCAGGTCGGCGTGAACATCTGCGCCGACGTGTGGGAGCCGGGCGCGGCCGAAGCGGCGGCACAGGCCGGTG
>DATCUL010000114.1:0-5476 GCA_036567405.1 Methyloversatilis sp.
CGTCTGCGCAGCGCGGCGACGAAGTCACGCGCCGGTGCTTGCGCGGCCGCACGCGCGCACAGCGCTTCGAGCGACTCGGCAGCGCGGGCGGCTGCGATTTCCTCGCGCTTGGTGGCGAGAATCTTCTGAAGGATGTCGGACATGGTGTTCAGTCGGTAAAGGCGTTGGAGCGAGCAATCAGCTGGTCGAGACGTGCGCGGGCTGCGCCGGATTCGACGGCCTCACGCGCGCGTTCCACGCCGTCGCGCAGTGAATCGACGACACCGCCGACGTAGAGGCTGGCACCGGCATTGAGCAGCACGACATCGCGCGCCGGCGCGAAACTGCCGTCCAGCGCCGCCAGCAGCATGTCGCGCGATCCCTGCACATCGCTTACCCGCAGCGTATCCAGCGCATGGACCGGCAGGCCCAGTTCGGACGGGTGGATCAGGTATTCACGCACCTCGCCGTCGCGCAGTTCGCCGACCAGCGTGTCGCCGCTGATCGACAGCTCGTCCAGCCCGTCGCGGCCATGCACCACCATCACGTTGCGTGCGCCCAGTTCCTTCAGCACACGCGCCAGGATGCCGACCAGATCGGGATGGAATACGCCCATCACCTGATTGCCGGCACCGGCCGGATTGGTCAGCGGCCCCAGGATGTTGAACAGCGTGCGCACGCCCAGTTCACGCCGCACCGGCGCGGCGTACTTCATCGCGCTGTGGTGGTTGGGCGCGAACATGAAGCCGACACCGACCTCGCCGATGCAGGTCGCGACCTGCTCCGGCGTCATGTTTACGTTGACGCCCAGCGCCTCGAGCACGTCGGCCGACCCGCTCTGCGACGAACTGGCACGTCCGCCGTGCTTGGCCACGCGGGCGCCGGCCGCCGCTGCGACGAACATCGCCGCGGTGGAAATATTGAAGGTATGTGCGCCATCACCACCGGTACCGCAGGTATCGACCAGCGTCGCCACATCGTCGACCGGTACGCGGACCGACAGCTCGCGCATCACCATGGCCGCGGCGGCGATCTCGCCGACCGTTTCCTTCTTGACCCGCAGGCCGATCAGAATGGCGGCGATCAGCGGCGCCGACACTTCGCCGGTCATGATCTGGCGCATCAGCGCAACCATCTCGTCGTGGAAGATCTCGCGGTGCTCGATGACGCGTTCCAGCGCCTGGCGCGGCGTGAAGCTCATGCGCCGGCCCTCCACTCGTCGAGAAAGTTCTTCAGCATCCGGTGGCCGTGCTCGGTCAGGATGGATTCCGGATGGAACTGCACGCCCTCGATCGGCAGCGTCTTGTGGCGCATGCCCATGATTTCGCCGTCGTCGGTCCACGCGGTCACTTCCAGACAGTCCGGCAGCGTGTCGCGCGCCACCGCCAGCGAGTGATAGCGGATTGCGGTAAACGGGTTCGGCAGGCCGCGGAACATGCCCTTGTCCAGATGATGGATGGCCGCCGTCTTGCCATGCATCACCACCTTGGCGTGCACCACATCGCCGCCGAAGGCCGCCCCGATGCTCTGGTGACCTAGGCAGACGCCCAGGATGGGGTATCTGCCGGCAAATTCCCTGATCAGTGGCACCGAAACGCCCGCCTCGTTCGGCGAGCACGGCCCCGGCGACACCACGATGTGGTCGGGCTTCAGCGCGTCGATCTGGTCCAGCGTGATTTCGTCGTTGCGGAACACGCGTACGTCCTCACCCAGCTCGCCGAAGTACTGCACGAGGTTGTAGGTGAAGGAGTCGTAATTGTCGATCATCAGCAGCATATTCGGCCTATCTGTTTGATTCCATTACGGGTGATATCGAAAAATTCGAATCCACACCCGTTTTCGTACCCGCTTTTCTTGGCGACTGCGCCAGCGCGGAGCGCTTGCCACCACGACCCCGCCAGACGGCATCGGCTCCGGATTGTATCGCCCGCGGCCGGTCCGGACCCGCTGCATCAACCGGATCGATCGAAACAGCTCTGCCTCCGGCGCCTGCAGCCTTGCCTCGGGCCACACACCGGCGGCGGCATTACGGCCTCGTCGCCCATGATTTTCCACCCACCTGATTTTCGACAAGTGGTAATATTTCCCACGCACAATGGGGGTTCAACAGAAAGGCCTCCTGCTTTGACGTCATTGGTCATGCGTGACGCGCACCAGGCAGCAAACGCGCCGCCTGACAACAATCACCGGGTATCAGGGAGACGCAATGAAAATCACGCCGCCGCTTCACCATCTGCTGGCCGCGATGGCCACGCTGTCCGGCCTATGTTCGCAGGCTGTCTCGGCCGCAACCGTGGCTCCGCCGTCCGATCTGGCCGACTGGGTCTGCACCGGAAGCTGCGGCAGTCTGGCGCAGGACGGCGACGTGACGCTGTCCCCGCTGGGCAATGCGAAATACGGCTACGTGACCACCGGCTATTCGGAGGCGTTCGGTGTATCGCCCCTGAGCCTGAGCGACAACAAGGTCGGCGCCGAGACGAACGGCTCCAGAATCGTGTCCGGCACGTTCAGCGCCAACGCCGACGACAGCCTGAACATCCAGTTCAACTTCGTCTCGACTGACGGCAAGGGCTACGACGACTACGCTTGGGCACGGGTGCTGAACGCCAGCGACAACTCGCTGGTGGCATGGATATTCACCGCCCGAGCCACCAACTCCGGATCCAACAAGATCATCCCGGGTGACGTGGTCAGCACCACAGAATTCAATCCGCGCGACACGCTCGTCAACTACGACGCCTACGAATTCACCAGCAAGACAGCCAACTGGTCGGCGCTCGGTTCATACAACAACATCTGCTGGCAGACGGATGCCAAGGGATGCGGCTTCACGGGCTGGCTGGAATCGAGCATCCAGTTCGCGCAGGCCGGAAGCTACAAGCTGGAAATCGGCGTCACGAACTGGGGCGACACGGCCTACGACACGGGGCTCGCATTCGACTTCCAGAACCTCAGCGATTCGCGCATTGCCGCGCCGGTACCCGAACCGGCGTCGGCATCGCTATTCCTGGCCGGCCTGTGCCTGCTGGGGTTTGCTGCACGCCGACGGTTCTGACGCAGACAAAACACGCCGCACGCAGCCGCTGACGAAGCATGAATCCTTCCGGCGGCCGGCGCCGGTCATCCGTCCGGCACGCTCAGTCCGGCATCAACCCCGCTTCGGCCAGTTCGGCCGCACGGAGCACGGCGCGCGCCTTGTTCAGCGTTTCCTGCCACTCGCCTTCGGGCGTCGAATCCATCACGACGCCACCGCCGGCCTGGGCATGCAGCTGACCGTCCTTGATCACCGCGGTACGCAGCGCGATCGCCACGTCCATGCCGCCGTTGAAGCCGAGATAGCCGACCGCACCGGAATAGATGCCACGCTTGACCGGTTCCAGTTCGTCGATGATTTCCATCGCACGCACCTTGGGCGCGCCGCTGACGGTGCCGGCCGGGAAGGTGGCGCGCAGCACGTCCATCGCGGTCAGCCCCGGCTTGAGCACACCCTCGACATTGCTGACGATGTGCATCACGTGCGAATACTTCTCGACCACCATTCGGTCGGTCACCTCGACACTGCCTATCGTGGCGACGCGGCCCAGATCGTTGCGGCCGAGATCGACCAGCATGATGTGTTCGGCGCGTTCCTTTTCGTCGGCCAGCAGTTCCTCGGCCAGCGCACGGTCTTCGTCCGGCGTCGCGCCGCGCTTGCGCGTGCCGGCGATCGGTCGCACCGTCACCTTGTCACCTTCGAGGCGGGCGAGGATTTCCGGGCTGGCGCCGACGATGTGGGTGTCGCCGAGGTTGAAGAAATACATGTAGGGCGACGGATTCAGCGCACGCAGTGCGCGATACACCGCCATCGGTGTCGCCGACAGCGGCTTGCTCATGCGCTGCGACGGCACCACCTGCATGATGTCGCCGTCGAATATGTACTGCTTCGCCCGCTCGACCGCCGCGCAGTAGGCGTCGTGGCCGAAGCCGGACTGCGCCGCGACCGACGCGCCGGGCGCGGTATCCGGTTCGCGCAGCGGCGCCTTCAGCAGGGCGACCAGCGCATCCAGCCGCGCATTGGCCGAGGCCAGCGCATCCGGCTGCGCCGGATCGGCATAGACGATGAAGGTCAGCCGGCCCGACAGATTGTCGAAGACAGCCAGTTCGTCCGACAGCAGCAGGTGGATGTCGGGCACACCCAGCGGATCGGGCTTGGTCCAGCCCGGTTCGAGCCGGTGTTCGACGTAGCGCACCACGTCGTAGCCGAAATAGCCGACCAGCCCGCCGGAAAAGCGCGGCAGGCCGGGCAGGTCGGGCACGCGGTAACGGCCGAGGAAGTCCTGCACGAAGGCCAGCGGATCAGCCGATTCGACCGACTCGGTCACGCGGTCGCCATTCAGCACGGTAATGGCGCTGCGGCGCACCACGATGCGCGTGCGTGCCGGCAGGCCCAGTATGGAATAGCGGCCCCAGCGCTCGCCGCCCTGCACCGATTCGAGCAGGTAGGAATACGGCGCGTTGGCCAGTTTCAGATAGGCGGACAGCGGGGTGTCCAGATCGGCCAGCGCCTGGCGCGATACGGGAATGCGGTTATAGCCGGCGCGTACGAGCGCCTCGAATTGATCGTTTTTCATGGACAGTCGGGAGAACTTGATGTGAACGGGCGCGGCGGCTTTTCAGCACGCGCGCCGGACCGTGGAGCGGCGTCAGGCGCCGCGCCACAGGTACCCGTGCAGAAGCGCTGCGGCGCGGCTGCGGGCGGGTGTCTCCTTGAAGGTCACGCTGTCCATTCAGATTTCGGTCCGGATTCCGGGCAGGGGCTCGACCCGCTGCAGCAGGTCGGGGAGCGAGGATAGTAGCCCATCGCAATCTTTTGCGTCCAGCACGCGCCCCTCGCTGTAGCCCCAGGGCACGCCGAACACCGCGACCCCGGCCGCGCGTGCGCAGTCGATGTCGTTGTAGGAGTCGCCGACGTGCAGCATGGCCGCCGGTGTGCAGCCAAGCTGTCGCGCCGCGTGGAGCAGCGGCGCGGGGTCCGGCTTCTTCTGCGGCAGGGTGTCGCCGCTGACCACACTGCTGAAGTACTCCGCCATGCCCATCTGTGCCAGCAACGGTTCGGTGAAGTCGGCCGCCTTGTTGGTGACGCAGCCCAGCCGGATGCCGGCCCGGGACAGCGCCGCCAGCGTGTCGTGTGCGCCGTCGTAGGCGACCGCCTGCTCGCCGTTGCGACGCCGGTAGGCGCGCCTGAACACCTCGATCGCGTGTGCCAGCAGCGTTGCGTCCTGCGCCCGCGCGCCCAGACAGCGCGCAACCAGATTCGGAATGCCGCGGCCGACGAACACCCGGACTTCCTCCACCGAGCGCGGCGGCAGGCCGAGTTCGGCCGCCATATCCTGCGCCGCCGCAGCCAAATCCGGCACCGTGTCGAGCAGGGTGCCGTCCAGGTCGAAGGTAATGGCGGCGACCGCCCGCTTGCCGGCCACCGTCAGACCGTCGCCAGCTGCGCGCGCAGTGCGCCGAT
>DATCUL010000115.1:0-1861 GCA_036567405.1 Methyloversatilis sp.
AGGAGCAGTCGGTGTCGCTGGCCGACTACCTGTCGCGCATGAAGGACGGCCAGAGCAAGATCTACTACGTCACGGCCGAGTCGTTCAAGGCCGCGAAGAACAGCCCGCACCTCGAAGTCTTCCGCAAGAAGGGCATCGAAGTGCTGCTGATGACCGAACGCGTCGATGAGTGGGTGGTCGGCAACCTGCCGGACTTCGAGGGCCGTGCGCTGGTGTCGGTCGCCAAGGGTGGGCTGGATCTGGGCGCGCTCGAGGACGCCGCCGAAAAGGAAGCGCTGGAACGCGATGCCGGCGAATTCAAGCCGCTGGCCGAACGCCTGCAGGCCTCGCTGACCGAGCGGGTGAAGGAAGTGCGCATCACGCACCGCCTGACCGAATCGCCGGCCTGTCTGGTGTCGGACGAGTTCGACATCGGCGGCAATCTGGCGCGCATCCTGAAGTCGGCCGGTCAGGAAGCACCGATCTCCAAGCCCATCCTGGAAATCAATCCGCAGCACCCGGTGGTGCAGCGCCTGCGCAGCGAAGACGCGCACTTCGACGACTGGGCCGCGGTGCTGTTCGACCAGGCGCTGCTGGCCGAAGGCGGTGCGCTGGAAGATCCGGCGAGTTTCGTGCGCCGCATGAACCAGCTGATGCTGGCAATGAGCGGACAGGCGCCGGTGGCCTGAACGCCGGCAGCCGGTCGCAATCCGGTGACGGATCGGCGGCCGGCGCGGACCTGACGCCGGGAATCGCGAGCAGGGCTCGCTCCTGCACCGAGCTGCGTCGCGGATCTTGCCGGGGTGTGGTTTCTTGTGCGAGCGACCGGCGGTCGCGATGCGGTCGTGGCTCGGCGGTCAGCGCGGATTCGGCACGACGCTTTCGCCTGCACGGCAACTGCGCATCGGACAGCCCGTTCAGCCGCGGTCCCACTTTCGTTCGACGGCAAACTTGATCAGTGCGGCGGACCCGGTCAGGTCGAACTTGCGCTTGATGTTGATGCGGTGCGACTCGACGGTCCGGACCGACAGATCGAGCCGGGATGCGATTTCCTTGTTGCCCAGCCCTTTCGCGATCAGGTCCAGCACGTCTCGCTCGCGCTGCGTCAATACCGGCTCGGGCAGGCTGGCATTGACCAGTGCGTCGGCCACGCGGGCGCTGAAATAGCGCTGACCGGCGATGACTGCGTCCACCGCCGCGATGATTTCGGCCGACGGACTGTCTTTCAGCACATAGCCGCGTGCGCCGGCGCGGAAGGACTCGACCACGTACTGGGGTTCGTCGTGCATGGTCAGCATGATGATCTTCAGCCCCGGATGGTCCTGCAGCAGCCGGCGCGTCAGTTCGATGCCATGCACGTCGCGCATCGAAATGTCCATCAGCACGCAGTCCGGATTGCCGGAGCGGATGACGGTCTGCGCATCGGCGGCCGAGCCTGCTTCGGCGATCACCTCGAAGCGCTCGACGGTTTCCAGCCGCGCGCGCAGGCCGTCGCGGACCAGCGGGTGGTCATCGACGAGGATCAGGCGTGCGGGTGCGCTCATGCGGGTTCCTGATTGGGCAGCCGGGCAGTCAGCAGTGTGCCCTGAGCGCCGGAATCCAGGGTGAACCGGCCACCCAGTGTTTCGATGCGCTCGCGCATGCTGGACAGGCCGAGCCCGCGATCCGGGGCGGCGGCGATCGCTTCCGGGTCGAAGCCGTGGCCATCGTCGCGTACCGACAGGTGCAGCCCGCCGGCGTCCTGATTCAGCGTAATGCCGACCGTACTCGCGCCGGCGTGGCGCTCGATGTTGTTCAGCGATTCCTGCACCACGCGAAACAGCGCCGTCCCGGCGTCGCCGTCCGCGCTGATTTCACTGTCAGGAGTGAATTCCACCCGGAC
>DATCUL010000116.1:0-2452 GCA_036567405.1 Methyloversatilis sp.
CGCGTCATCAACAAGGGCAAGACCACCCTGCACCCCAACATCTTCCACGCGCTGGGCGACCGCCAGAGCGACCAGGGCACCAACATCGGTGTCGAGGTGGCCATGCAGTGGAACAGCGGCTACAACGAGCAGGTGCTGTGTTTCACCAACAACATCCCGCAGCGTGACGGTGGCACCCACCTCACCGGCCTGCGCGCGGCCATGACCCGCGTCATCAGCAAATACATCGAGGCCAACGAGCTGGCCAAGAAGGCCAAGGTTGAGGTCACCGGTGACGACATGCGCGAAGGCCTGTGCTGTGTGCTGTCGGTCAAGGTGCCCGAGCCCAAGTTCAGCAGCCAGACCAAGGACAAGCTCGTCAGCAGCGAAGTCCGGGCCCCGGTGGAAGACATCGTGGCCAAGGCCCTGACCGAGTTCCTGGAAGAGCGCCCCAACGACGCCAAGATCTTGTGCGGCAAGATCGTGGAGGCCGCCCGTGCCCGCGAGGCCGCACGCAAGGCCCGCGAAATGACCCGCCGCAAGGGTGTGCTCGACGGCATGGGCCTGCCCGGCAAGCTGGCCGACTGCCAGGAAAAAGACCCCGCCATGTGCGAGATCTACCTGGTCGAGGGCGACTCCGCCGGCGGCAGCGCCAAGCAGGGCCGCGACCGGAAGTTCCAGGCCATCCTGCCGCTGCGCGGCAAGATCCTCAACGTCGAGAAGGCGCGCTACGAGAAGCTGCTCACCAGCAACGAAATCGTGACCCTCATCACCGCGCTGGGCACCGGTATCGGCAAGGCTGCGGTGGAGAGCGGCAAGAGCGGCGTGGACGATTTCGACGTGGCCAAGCTGCGCTACCACCGCATCATCATCATGACCGACGCCGACGTGGACGGCGCCCACATCCGCACCCTGCTGCTGACCTTCTTCTACCGCCAGATGCCCGAGCTGGTCGAAGGCGGCCACATCTACATCGCGCAGCCGCCGCTGTACAAGATCAAGCACGGCCGCACCGAACTGTACGTGAAGGACGACCACGAGCTGAACCAGTACCTGCTCAAGCTCGCCTTCGACGAATCCAGCCTGGTGCCGCGCGAAGGCGCCGAGCCGCTGTCCGGCAGCGCGTTCGAGGAAATGGCGCGCGAATACCTGCTGGCCGAAGCCATCGTCGAACGTCTGGCCGAATACGCCGACGGCGAACTGCTGCGCACCCTGCTCGAACACAACATCGCGCTGAGCCTGGACGACGAGGCCGCCGCCCGCGACAGCGCCACCCGCCTCGCCGCCGCACTGCCCGCCAGCGTCAAGCTGATGGCCGAGTACAACGACAAGACCGAAGCCTGGCAGCTGCGCATCGAGCGCATGCACCACGGCAACCGCAAGGTCGGCCGCGTCGACGGCGAATTCCTGCTGTCAGGCGACTACCAGCGTATCCGCCACGCCGCCGAACTGATCGCCGGCCTGGTCGGCCCCGGCGCCGTCATCAGGCGTGGCGAGAAGCAGCAGGACGTCGCCAGCTTCAGCGAAGCCACCCGCTGGCTGCTGAACGAAGTCGAACGCAACCTGGGCAAGCAGCGCTACAAGGGTCTGGGCGAAATGAACCCCGAGCAGCTGTGGGAAACCACGATGGACCCGAACGTCCGTCGCCTGCTCAAGGTCCAGATCGACGACGCCATCGCCGCCGACGAAATCTTCACCACGCTGATGGGCGACAACGTCGAACCGCGAAGGGCGTTCATCGAGAGCAACGCCCTGGGGGTGAGGAATCTCGACGTCTGATCGTAGGGGTTGATTTACGACCTACTGCCAGCTCGAAGCAGGAAGGTGCCCGGTCCGGACGACCGGGTACATGTTCGAGCTTCGACGTATGCCCTGAAAGTGTCACCGGCTCATCCATTTGATCCGCAGTGATTGCGTGGCGATCCGGCAGAACGAAGATTTACCGAACGAGGAATCCCGATGAGTGGCCTGCCCCCCTGCCCCCAGTGCAGCTCCGAATACACCTACGAGGACGGCGACATGTTCGTCTGTCCGGAATGCGCCCATGAGTGGAGCAAGGACGGCGCCGGGGCTGTCGAGGAAAAGCGGGTGTGGAAGGATGCGCACGGCAACGTGCTGCAGGATGGCGACTCGGTGACCGTGATCAAGGATCTCAAGGTCAAGGGCAGCTCGTCGGTGGTGAAGGTCGGGACCAAGGTCAAGAACATCCGCCTGGTCGAAGGCGATCACGACATCGACTGCAAGATCGATGGCTTCGGCTCGATGCAGCTGAAGTCCGAATTCGTCAAGAAGGCCTGATTCGGCCCTCTTTCGGTCGTTCCCGGCAGGCTGAACAAGGCACGAGTGTGCTGCGTGGTCAGCATTGGCCATCGGCCGCCCGACGCGCGCTTGCCGGCGAACGAATGGATGAGGCCCGGAGTTTCCCCCGTCGCGGATCCAGCGTCACGCAACGATGAACCGTTCGAGCGAGCGG
>DATCUL010000117.1:0-2259 GCA_036567405.1 Methyloversatilis sp.
CGGAAAGACGCTGGCGGACATCGGCAATCCGGTGCTGACCGAGGTGGTTGCACGGCAGATCGCCAGCCGGAACGGTCAGTTCGTCTATGACTGGCCGCGCACCGACGGCTCCCTGGCACCGAAGATCACGGCGTTCCGCAGTTCGGACAAGTGGAACTGGATCGTGTCGTCCGGCGCACATCTCGACGAATTCACCACGGAGGGCGTCGCCCTGCGCAACCGGCTGATCCTGATCTGCATGGTCGGCGCACTGCTGCTGGCCAGCTTGACCTGGTGGCTGGCACGCAGCCGCCTGGCGCGGCTGCAGGACGTTTCCGCCGCGATGACACGGCTGGGCAACGGCGATTTCAGCCAGCGTCTGGCGGTCGTGGCCAGCGACAGCAACAACGAACTGGACCGGATCACGGTACAGATCAACGACGCCACGAGCCGGACTGCGGAACTGATCGCCGCCACGGCCGCGGCGGCACGCGCGGTCGGTGACGCAGCCCGGTCGCTGCGCGCCGATTCGGGTGCTGTGGTCGATGGCTCGACCGAGCAGAGCACTGCCGCAGCCGGTCTGGCGGCGGCGATCGAGCAACTGTCGGTCAGCATCAGCCATGTCGCCGACAGTGCCGGCATAGCCGACAGCATCACCCGCGAGGCGCGCTCGGCGGCGCTTGAGGGCGAACGCAAGCTGGCCGGCATGGGCGAGAACATGCAGCGGATCGCCACCGAAATCAGCGACGCATCGGCCGCCGTGGCCGGACTGGCGAACCGCACCCGCGAAATATCGAATGTCGGCCGCATCATCCAGGAAATCGCCGAACAGACCAATCTGCTGGCGCTGAACGCCGCCATCGAGGCGGCACGTGCCGGGGAATCGGGGCGCGGCTTCGCGGTCGTGGCCGATGAAGTCCGCAAGCTGGCCGAGCGCACCGCCGCCTCGACCCGGGAAATTGCCGGAATGGTGGCCAGCGTGCAGGACGATGCCGATCAGGTGGTCCGCCGGATCACCGAGGTGAGTGGCGAAGTCGACGCCGGCGTCGGCCTCGCCCGCGAGGCCGGTGAAGTACTGCATGTCATCAGCGACCAGAGCGAGCGCACGGCGGCCACGATGATGGAAATCGCCGCCGCCACGCGCGAACAGAGCAGCGCCAGCCAGAACGTCGCCCAGGGCGTCGAGCGCATCGCCGTCATGGCCGAACGGAATGCGGGCATCACCCGCCATACCGACCAGGAAACACAGGGCCTGGAAGCGCTGGCCCGACAGTTGCAGGACAACGTCGGCCGCTTCCTGATCTGACGCCACCCTGCGGGAACCTGGCCGGCGCCCGCGATCCGGCTTGGCCTGCGCTGCGCGGCGTATACTCCGCGCTCATATCCGCAGACCTGCCATGCTCAGCTACCGCCACGCCTTCCATGCCGGAAACCCGGCCGACGTCCTCAAGCACTTCGTGCTGGTCGAACTGCTGCAGCACCTCAACCAGAAGGACAAGCCCTACTGGTACATCGACACGCACGCCGGCGCCGGCGGCTACGCGCTGGACAGCCGCTACGCGGCCAAGAACGCCGAATACAGCGGCGGCATCGCCAAGCTGTGGTCGGCAAAGGACCTGCCGTCGCAACTGTCGACCTATGTCGATATCGTGCGTGCCTTCAATGCCGACGACACGCTGCGTGCCTATCCCGGCTCGCCGATGATCGCGCGTGCGCTGCTGCGCGACTGTGACCGCATGCGGCTGTTCGAGCTGCACAGCACCGACAACCGGCTGCTCAACGCCGCCTTCGCCGAGGCCGGGCGCAGTGTCAGGATCGAGAAGGCCGACGGCTTTTCCGGCCTGCGCGCGCTGCTGCCGCCACCGCCCAAGCGCGCCGTGGTGCTGATCGACCCGCCGTACGAGATACGCGAGGACTACCGCCTCGCCTTCGAGACGCTGCGCGAAGCCAATACGCGTTTTCCGGGCGGCACCTACTGCCTGTGGTACCCGCAGCTGCAGCGCATGGAGTCGCGCGACCTGCCGGCCAGGCTCAAGCGCCTGCCGGTACCTGCCTGGCTGCATGTATCGCTGACCACGAACAAGCCGTCGCCGGACGGCTTCGGCATGCATGGCAGCGGACTGTTCATCGTCAACCCGCCGTGGACCCTGCCGGTCGTCCTGAAGACCGTCATGCCCTGGCTCACCCGCACGCTGGCGGTCGATGACGGCGCGAAGTTCGAGCTCGACTTCAGGATCCCCTGAGCCACCGGATTGCCGGGGCCGCCTGATCGGCACATAC
>DATCUL010000118.1:0-5657 GCA_036567405.1 Methyloversatilis sp.
CGCAGAATGCGGTTTTCGTTTCGCCCGCCCGCTTGAGGTATCCCGACATGACCGCCCCCCAGCCCCCACTTGAAACACTGCCCCACTGGCTGGACGGCAAGCCCAGCCCGCTGCGCGGCGGACGCTGCGCCAATGTGTACGACCCGGCACACGGCCACGTTGCGCGCCGGGTCGCGCTGGCATCGGAAGCCGACGTTGCCAGCGCCGTAGCCAGCGCTGCCGCAGCCCAGCCCGCCTGGGGCGCACAGCCACCGCAGCGGCGTGCCCGCGTGCTGTTCCGCATGCAGGAACTGGTGACCCGCCACGGCAACGACATCGCTCGGCTGATCACGCGCGAGCACGGCAAGACGCTGCCGGACGCGCTGGGCGAGGTGCAGCGCGGGCTTGAAGTCATCGAATTCGCCTGCGGCATTGCGCAACTGCTGAAGGGCCAGCATTCCGATCACGTCGGCGGCGGTATCGCCAACTGGAGCCAGCGCATGCCACTGGGCGTGACGGCCGGCATCACACCGTTCAATTTCCCCTTCATGGTGCCGATGTGGATGGCGCCGCTGGCCATCGCCTGCGGCAACAGCTTCATCCTGAAGCCCTCCGAGCGCGATCCGTCACCGTCGTTGCTGACCGCCGAACTGTTCCGCGACGCAGGCCTGCCGGACGGCGTGTTCAACGTGGTGCAGGGCGACCGCGAAGCGGTCGATGCACTGCTGGTGCATCCGGATGTGCGCGCGGTGAGCTTCGTCGGCTCGACGCCGATCGCCCGCCACATCTACGAGACCGCCGCCCGTCACGGCAAGCGGGCGCAGGCGCTGGGCGGCGCCAAGAACCACATGGTGGTGATGCCCGACGCCGACCTCGAGCAAACGGCCGATGCGCTGATCGGCGCCGCCTACGGCTCGGCCGGCGAGCGCTGCATGGCCATTTCGGTCGCCGTTGCGGTCGGCCCGGTCGCCGACGCGCTGGTCGAGGCGATCCGCGTCCGCGCGGCCCGGCTCAGGATCGGTGATGGCGAAACGCCGGATGTCGACATGGGTCCGGTGGTCACCGCCGCGCACCGCGCGCGCATCGCGTCGCTGATCGACAGCGGCATCGCCGAAGGCGCGACACTGGTGCTCGACGGCCGGCGCCATACCGTAGCCGGACGCGAGCACGGCTTCTTCCTCGGCGCGACGCTGTTCGATCACGTGACGCCGGCCATGCGCATCTGGCAGGAAGAAATCTTCGGCCCGGTGCTGTGCGTCGTGCGCGCGGCCAGCCTGGCCGAGGCGATCGCGCTGGTCAATAGCCACGCCTACGGCAACGGCGTGTCGCTGTACACGCGCGACGGACGCGCCGCGCAGGACTTCGCACAACGCATCGAAGCCGGCATGGTGGGCATCAACGTGCCGATTCCTGTGCCGATGGCCTGGCACTCGTTCGGCGGATGGAAACAGAGTCTGTTCGGCGACCTGCACGCCTACGGCGAGGAAGGCGTGCGCTTCTACACCCGCTACAAGAGCGTCATGCAGCGCTGGCCGGACAGCGGCTCGAAGGGGCCGGAATTCGTGATGCCGGTCAATTAGGGCGCCACTGCAGCCATCTCACTCTATGGTGAGGCGGGGCATCCAGTGCGAACGCGGATCACCGGGGTTCAGGTCCGCGTCGCGCAGCGGCCGCGTGCGGCGTTCGAGCGGAACGCTGTCGGGCACGATGAAAGGCTCCATGTCGACATCGTGCACCGCGCCCTCAATGCGGCCATCGACCACCTTCATCCGGTAATACACGCCGTTGAACGGGTTGATGTGCAGCGCGGCCGGAGCAGTGCGCATGAACATCAGCGCGTATTCGAGCGGCACCAGATCGCGTTCGCTGACCAGCGGCGCCTCGCGCACGACCGGAAAGTTGCACAGCCGCTGCGCAGCACCGGTCAGACAGCGGAACGGCCGCATCGCGAGAAAGAATTCTTCGAGCCTGTCGTCCAGCGTGATGCTGAAGCGCGTGCGGCCGTCGGCTTCGGGCGTGAACACGACGCGGCCTATGGCCACGCGCTCGCCCTGATCGTTGCTCAGCGAGATGGTCTTGCTGCCCGACAGCACGTCGGCCCGCGCCACTGATCCACAGGTCACGCACAGCATGGCGACACACAACAGTCGTTTCATCCTCATCTCCGTGAAATGTCCGGGGCTGCCCTGCGGCAGCCTCAATAGCCGGCCGGCTTCACCGCAGCGAAGTGTTCGTCGTAGCGGAAGACGAAATCCTTGTCCTTCAGCGGCGCATGGCAGTTGCGGCAGGAGTCGTACTTCGCTTCGCCGTCCGGCTCACCGTTGCCCTTGAAGGCTGTGTAGATCCAGTTGCCGGTCTTCTGTGCATCGGGCACGCCGGTCCCCCAACCCGGGTTCTTGCCCATCACGAATACGGCAACCAGCTTGTCCTTTACCAGCTTGCCATCTACGCCCCTGACCGGCTTGCCGTCGGCATCGAGTCTGACCGCCCAGTTCTCCATCACGAAGGTCGAGCCTTCCGGGAAACCGCGTTCGGCGGAACCCTTGCCGGCATCGGCATTCATGTAGATGTCGCGCACCTGCCTGACGTCCTCGCGCTGTACCGCGGTGAGGAATCGGGCCCAGCCCCTGTAGTCGGCCGGCAGCGGCAACTGGCCGTCATCGAGTGCTGCCACCGGCGGCGGCGCCATCTGGCTGCATCCTGCGACGACAAACCCGGTCACAATGACTGCCCACATCGCTTTCTTCATCACGACACTCCCTGCGAGTGACAACTATCCGGCACGGTACGCGAAACAGGTTCAAGCGTAGATCGCGGGTTCATGTTTTACACCCTGCCGGCGCGCATGACACACCATCCCTCTCGCGGGATGCCGTCACCGGGGACATGTCATCGCCGCCGGGTGCGGCGCAGGCCTTCGACCGACAGCAACAGCAGGCCGACGCCGATCAGCAGCATGCCGGTCAGCTCACCCGGTTCAGGCCGTTCGCCCAGCTGCCAGGCCGCCGACAGCGCGCCGACGACCGGCGTCAGCAGCGACACCATGCTTGTCGTGCCGGCGGACAGACGGCGCAGCGCATACAGCCAGAGCATCCAGGCGACCGCGTTGCCGAGCACGACGTTGTAGAGCAGCGTGCCGACCAGGGACGAGGTCCAGTTGATTGGCGGCGCCGGCCAGCACAGCGCAAGCACCACCAGCGGCAGCGAGCCGAACAGCATCTGCCAGGCCGCCATCGACAGCAGATCGATGTCGGGTGCACGCGCCTGCAGACGCTTGGTGACGATCACTGCAAGCGCCCAGCACACCCCGGCACACACCGCCATCACCATACTGGACGCTCCGCCGCCCAGATGCTGCGGATCGAGGATGAACCAGAGCCCGGCCAGCGTTGCCGCCGCGGACGGCCACTGCCAGCCGCGCAGGCGCTCGCCGAGCAGTGGCCAGGCGAACACCATCACCCAGAACGGCATGGTGTAGCTCAGCGCCGCCGTCTTGCCGGCACCACCGCTGACCAGCGCAAGCGTGATGAGGCCGGTAAAGCCGGTGGTCTGCAGCAGGCCCATCAAGGCCAGCAGGCGCCAGTGCGGTGCACGCAGCGGCCGGCGCATCGCCAGCAGCAGCACGAACAGACAGACCGCACCGAAAAGATTGCGCGCGGCAACGAACTGGAACGGGCCCATGTCGACCAGCGCGATCTTCATCACCACCCAGTTGTAGCCCCAGATCAGGGCCAGCAGCGCCAGCGCGGCGACTGCACGCAGCGAAGACGTCACGTCCGCACCCCGCTGCGCCATGCCGCAGACCTGCGCCCAAGGAAGATAAGACGCAGCGGGCAGCAGATTTCCGGACTGCTCGAGGTGGCGTACTGCATGGTCCGTGCTCCGGATATGGCGGGGTTGGCACTGTACTTCGTGTGCCGGCTTTGCGTAACACGGAGCGGCCGCCGGATGTACCGTGAACCGGAAAGGCACCTTGCTGCACGAATTCCGGAAAGACCCTACGTTGAGTGAGGGAAAAGAAGTACCGGGTTGACCTGCATCAGACAGGCCATCGGATGACGGCGCTCCAATGACGCAAAGAATTCAACAAGGGAGAGTGTCATGAAAGCATGGTCAGATCTGCTGTCCACCGACTACGGCCTGATGAGCCTGGCAGTCATTCTGGTGGTCGTGTTCATGAGCGTATGGTTCAGCCGCTTCTTCAGCCGGCACATGAACGAGGACGCCGCGGCAGCCGCGAGGGCGGCCGAGTCCACAAAGCAGCAGTAGAAGCGCTGCGCGCCGGCATGACTCGCGCCCGCGAGGGGCGTCGGTCAGGACAGCACGTTCAGCACGAGCGCCACGCCGGCCAGCAACAGATCCCCGACATCGGTGTCGGCCACGTTGCCCGGGCGTCTGTCGAGAGACTGGCGTTCTGCTTGGCTGCGGCGGCGTTCGATGTCGATCAGCGCCTCCGCGATCGCATCCGGATCGCGGGTGGTGCGCTTTTCCTCGGCCTTGCGATAGCCGTTCAGCGCCTGCTCGACCGCATCCGGATCGATCAGCGAGAAGGCAGAGCGGCAGTGCGGGCAGGCGTGATCCTTGCGGATGTCGACCGGCGCTCCGCAGCCGGTGCAGTAGATCACCCCGACACGCGTGCTCAGATCGGCCACTTCGGTGTTGCTGAGCTGGCGCACGAAGCCCTTTTCGATCATGAAGGATGAAAAGCTGCTGTAGCGCCCATGGCGATGCGGACAGCGGTGCGTGATGTAGCGGCCGCTGCGCACGATGTCGTAGCCGTGCTCCAGCTTGCCGCCACAGCGCGGACAGCCGAGCACCTGGGCGACCGGATTGCGCGGTGCATCGCGGTGCTCGTGCAGCATGCGGAACAGGTCGGTCACCGCGCCGGGCGTCAGCTGCTGGTTTTCGTGCAGGTCGAACCAGATGCCCTGGCAGCCGAAGCAAATGTCGAGTTCGAGTTCGCCGCCGTCATGCCGTCCGAGCCGGTGACTGGCCATCGGCAGGCGGCAGGAAGGACAGGTCGAGGCCTGGTTCATCGAGGTCTTTCGCTTTGCAGGGCGCGGCAATCGCGGATAGGCATGGACGGATTCCCGGGCACGGGCTGTGCAGGCAGATGCCTGAAAGCATGCTTACGGCAGCCTTCGCCCCGGCCTTGATCCGGATGCATCGACCGTTGCCGCCCCCGCCGGCTCAATGCCCGCTGCGCGTCACGCGGACGCCGTCGGGAGCGGTGCGATGAAAGGCCACCGGCACCGCCTGCGCCTTCAGCACGTTCTTGCGGATGGCGCCCACCACGTGCATTTCACACTTCTTGCAGTCGAAACGCAGGGTCAGCCGGTCGGTGCCATTGACCAGCGTCATCGGCTCGGCCTTCACCATGCCGCGCAGGTCGTATTCCTTCAGTTCCTTGGGACACAGGTTGTGGCTGTAGCGCAGGCAGTGCTTGGTGATCATCAGCGATACCTCGCCCTCCTCGCGGTTCGCCTCGTAGGCGTCGGCGATCAGCTGCACGCCATGCTTGCGGTAGAAGGCACGCGCCTTTTCGTTCGACACATTGGCCAGATAGCTCAGCTCGGTATCGGTGAACGGCACCGGCGGCTCGACCGGCGCCAGCGGCAGCGGTCGCCGGTGCGCACGGATGCGGTTCGCCTCGAGCTGCGCGGCGGCGTCGCGACGCA
>DATCUL010000119.1:0-2467 GCA_036567405.1 Methyloversatilis sp.
ATCTCGCTCGACGCTATCGGCCAGACGCAACCGCGCCGACCCGGCCGACGAGAAATCGCCTTCCTCGGCGTAGTACGGGCCCTTGCGGTAATCGATGCGGCTGATCAGCTCCGGTATCAGCCAGTTCAGGTCGGCGTAGCCGTGACCGTGCGCGTGGGTCGGCATGTTGACCGGCATGCCATCGACGAAAGTGGCGAAATCGGTGCCGTGGTCGAGGTTGAAGCCGCGCAGGAAGTACTGGTTCGCCTTGCCGCCGCCGCTGTGCTGCGTGACGATGATGCCCGGCACGAATTCCAGCACCTCGGCCGGACGCAGCACCGGCCGGCTTTCGATCAGCTTCGCCGTCACGCTGCCCTGACTGGCGGCATCCGACGTGCCGACCGCGTTGTCGTAGTGACCCTCGACCACGACTGCATCAAGATGGTGCGCCGCCGTCGGTGCTTCGTGCGCCTCCACGGTGTCCCATGCCCCGACGAGGGACACGCACAGCGTCCGCAGAAACACGTACGCAAGGCCTGCCGGTGTCTGCCAATCCCTCCCGGAAGAGCCGTTTTCAGTGTCCATCCCTTGTATGAAGAATCCGCACACTCTTCATAGGCCAGAAACATGCCAGCGGCAGTACCACCTCAGACCTCGCCTCCGCCGGATCGGCCGGAATGACATGGCCAGTGCGCTGCCATTTCGCCCGCTTCGGTGGCAGCCGGCCTTGCGTCAGGTGCTGGGCCTGGTGTGCACATGTCCGTGCCCTCCCGAGCCGACATCCGGTTCGACGCCGATCAGGTCGACCTTGCCGCACCACCCCCCTCCCACCCACAGGACGACGGTTTCTAGGTGGCCGTCGTGGTCCTGGTGAGCACGCATCGACGACACCGTCAGGTCGTGATGTGCGTGCTGCAGGCGGGTGATGCGTTCGCCCGGGCGGCGTTCATGGTGGTTGAACAACTATGACAGGCAGCAGAGCTCGTCGGCTTCAAGTCAATGCACCGTGCACACCATGCACGGATCGAAGGACCGCACGATGTGCTGCACCGCTACCGGTGTCGTTTCGCCGTCGCGCACCGGCGCGCCTTCGAGTGCCATTTCAAGCGCACCTGGGCGGCCGTCGGCGTCGCGCGGCGAGAAGTTCCAGGTGGTCGGCGCGACGATCTGGTAGTTGGCGATGCGGCCGTCGCGCACCGATATCCAGTGGCCGAGGCTGCCGCGCGCCGCTTCCGACAAGCCGGCGCCGCTGCCATCGTCAGGCAGCGGCCCGGGCGTGCAGAAGGGCTCGCCCGGGCGCACTGCGCGCAGCCAGTCCTCCATCATCGGCACCACGCGCGCGAGTTCGAGCAGGCGCGACACGACGCGGGTGTACACCGTGCCGCCGTGCCGGCCGACCAGATCGAGCGCCAGCGGGTGGCCGCTCGCCAGCTGGCGCGCGATGGCGCCGGTTTCGACCACCTCGCCGGCCAGCCGCGGCGCCTTGTTCCACGTGTAGGCACCGGCCTTGTCCGGCTCGGGCACCGTGATGCCGGACACCGGATGCTGCGGCCCCGCCCGGTCGTCCAGCCAGGCATGCGTGGCGTCCTCGCGGATGCCGGCCGGCTCGACCGCCGACAGCGTGCCGCCGTGCCATACGCCGGCGCCCAGGGCATCCAGGCCGTCCGGCTGCGGATAGGCCCCGTAACTCAAATAGTGGCCGGGCCCTTGACCGAGCCCGGCCAGCGCAACGTCGCGCGCGACGGTCAGGAAGAAGCGCAGGTCGCCATCCAGCGGTGCCTGTGCGTGCCACGCCCACAGCGCATCTTCACTGTCGAGAGCGGCGATCTGTTCGAGCGGCACACCGAACAGCTGGCGTTCGAGGTAGCTGCGGAATTCGCGCACCCGCGCCAGCAGGCGCACGCGCTCCGCCGCGTCGACCGCACGCGTCGAGCCGCCCGGATCAATGCTCTGCGTGTGCGGCCACTTGCCGGCCAGCGTGCCGAGCAGCGTGAACCAGCGCTGCCGTGCGGCGATCGCCGCGCGCACCTGTTCGCCGGACTGCGGCGCGAAACGGCGCACCGCTTCGGCATGCCACGGTCGGTCCGCATACACCGGTCGCGTGAAGTCGGGCATGAAGAACAGGTAGAAGTGCGTCAGGTGGTCGGCCAGGTTTTCGGTGGCGAGGATCACATTGGTCACGTGCCGGCCGTTCGGCGGCATCGCGATGCCGCCCAGATCGGCCAGCGCCCGCGCTGCGGCCACCGACTGCGACACCGAACAGATGCCGCAGATGCGCGGCACATACACCAGCGCGTCATGCGGCTCGCGCCCGCGCAGGATCTGCTCGAAGCCGCGGAACATCGGCGCGTTGACGTGTGCCGACACGACACGCCCATCGGCGATGTCGAGCGTCACTTCGAGATCGCCCTCGACGCGGTTGAAGGGGCCGACGAGGAGGCGGGTCATTAATTCAGAACCACAAAGTAAATGCCCAATTGTCTGTGCT
>DATCUL010000120.1:0-2677 GCA_036567405.1 Methyloversatilis sp.
AGCGCGGACGGGTCGCGGGCATGCGCCGGATCGACCTCGAGCACCACCTTGTACTGGTTCAGCGGCTCGTACAGCGTGCTGACCTGGCGCTGGCCGAAGGCGTCGTACAGCACCTGATTGACGCCGCCGGGCGAGATGCCCAGCCGCGCCAGCGTGTCGCGGTCATAGACCAGCCTGGTCTGCGAGGCGCGGTCTTCCTGATCGGTCGCGACATCGACCAGCTGCGGCAGGTCGCGCATCGCGAAGCGCACCCTGGGCTCCCACTCGCGCAGCGCGCGCAGGCTGTCGGCGGTGAGGGTGAACTGGTACTGCGACGAGGAACGGACGCCGCCGACCCGCAGGTCCTGCGCCGCGACCAGAAACAGCTGTACGCCGGCGATCCGCGACAGCTTGCCGCGCAGCCGGCCGATCACCTTGTCGGACGACACGCCTCGCTCGTTCAGCGGTTTGAGGATGACGAAGAAATTCGCGGTGTTCTGGCCACGTCCGCCGCCGGTGAATGCACTGACGTTGGCGACAGCCGGGTCGGCACGGACAGCGTCGACCGCCTGCGCCATCTTTTTCGTCATCGCCTGGAAGGAAATGCTCTGGTCGGCAACCAGGCTGCCGAACAGCCGGCCGGTGTCCTGCTGCGGGAAAAACCCCTTGGGCACGATGACGAACAGCCACACATTGAGCGCCACCGCGCCGATGAAGATCAGCATGACGATGCGTGTGTGCCGCAGCGCCCAGTCCAGGCTGAGCGCGTAGGCGATCTGGATGTCCTCGAACACGCGCCCGAGGCCGCGCTGCCAGCGCGCCTCGTGCTCTGGTGCGCGCGCGCGCAGCAGGCGCGCCGCCAGCATCGGCGCCGCAGTCAGCGACACCACCATGGACACCGCCACCGCGACCGACAGCGTCAGTGCGAACTCGCGGAACAGCCGGCCGACCACGCCGCCCATCAGCAGGATGGGGATGAACACCGCCACCAGCGACAGGCTGATTGCCACAACGGTGAAGCCGACCTCGCGCACGCCAGCCACCGCGGCGTCGAACGGCTTCAGGCCGCGTTCGATGTGGCGCGCGATGTTCTCGATCACCACCACCGCATCGTCGACCACGAAGCCGGTGGCGATGGTCAGCGCCATCAGCGACAGGTTGTTCAGGCTGAAGCCGAGCAGATACATCACCGCAAAACTGCCGGCCAGCGACACCGGCACCACCACGGCGGGGATCAGCGTGGCGCGCGCGTCGCGCAGGAACAGGAACACCACCAGGATGACCAGCGCCACGGCGACGATCAGCGCGACCTCGACCTCGTGCAGCGCGCTGCGTATGGTGACCGAACTGTCGAGCGCGACATCGAGCCGGGCCGCCGCCGGCAGGCTGGCCGACAGTTCCGGCAGCAGGGCTCGCACCTGCTCCACGGTTTCGATCACATTGCTGCCGGGCCGCTTGGTGATGACCAGCAGCACTGTGGGCCTGCCGTTGGTCAGACCACGGTTGCGCACGTCCTGCACCGATTCGCTGACCTTCGCCACGTCGCCCAGCCGGATGTCCGCGCCCGAACTGTGACGCAGGATCAGCGGGACGTAGTCGGCCGCCCGCCGTGCCTGATCGCTGGCCTCGATCTGCCAGTGGCGGTCACCCTGCTCGACGAAGCCCTTGGGACGATTGACGTTGGATTCGACGATGCGGCGGCGCACGTCTTCCAGCGACAGCCCGTGCTGGTGCAGCGCATCAGGATCGACCTGCACGCGCACCGCCGGCAGCGCACTGCCGCCAACCGTCACCTCGCCGATGCCCGGAATCTGCGACAGCTTCTGCGCCAGCACGGTCGAGGCAATGTCGTACAGGCGCGGAATCGGCACCGTGTCCGACGTGATGGCGAGGATGACGATGGGCGCATCGGCCGGATTGACCTTGCGGTAGCTCGGGTTCGACGGCAGGCCGGTCGGCAGCGTCGCGCGCGCCGCATTGATCGCCGCCTGCACGTCGCGCGCCGCGCCATCGACGTCACGCTGCAGTTCGAACTGCAGGGTCACCCGGGTACTGCCCTGGGAACTGCTGGACGTCATCTCGGTGACGCCGGCGATGCGACCCAGCGTACGTTCGAGCGGCGTCGCCACGGTGGCCGCCATCACCTCCGGGCTGGCACCGGGCAGCGAGGCGCTGACCGATATGGTCGGAAAGTCGACCTGCGGCAGCGCCGCCACCGGCAGCAGGCGGAAGGCGATGGCACCGGCCAGCGCGATCGCCAGCGTCAGCAGCGTGGTCGCCACCGGCCGGTAGATCGGCGAGGCCCAGCCGCTCATGCACGCTCGCCTTCACCGGCGCCGGCCGGCTCGCCGCGCCGGCCGAACAGGCGACCGAACGCGAGATAGATGACCGGGGTGGTGTACAGCGTCAGCACCTGACTCACCAGCAGGCCGCCGACCATCGTGAGGCCGAGCGGCTGGCGCAGTTCCGAGCCCATGCCGCCACCGAGCATCAGCGGCAGCGCGCCGAGCAGCGCCGCCATCGTGGTCATCAGGATCGGACGCAGGCGCAGCAGGCAGGCCTGGTAGATGGCGTCGGCCGGCGACTTGCCATCCCGGCGTTCGGCCTCGAGCGCGAAGTCGATCATCATGATGGCGTTCTTCTTGACGATGCCGATCAGCAGGATGATGCCAATCACCGAAATCATGTCCAGCGCGTG
>DATCUL010000121.1:0-2838 GCA_036567405.1 Methyloversatilis sp.
ACCCCCGGTGCAGGCACCGCCATGCACTTCATCGGCCAATTGCTGGGCAGAGCCGCCAAGGTGCCGCTGGCCCACGTGGCCTACCGCGGCGGCTCGGCCGCAGTGACCGATGCGGTCGGCGGCGTGCTGCCCTGCGTGATCACCGAGCACACGGATGTGCAGCGTCTCATTGGCCGCCTGCACGCCCCTCAGGTAGTCGGCGGTGAAGTGCTGCATGCCCAGCACGAACATCCTGCGCGCCACCACCTGCCTGACCGCCTCGGCATGGCTGGTCAGGTGGTTGCGTATCGCGGTACGGATGAAATCCGTGCGGTTGCTGTAGAAACCTTCGGCGACCAGCAGATCGATCTGTCCGAGATCGACGAAGCCGAGATTGATGGTGATCTTCTCGGATTCGGCGACTTTCGGTCTGGCGCCCGGGGTGGCTTGTGTCTTTTCCATGAAATCCATCCTAACACCATCCATATGGATGGTAATCGGATGTTTTCAAGCCGGTCCACGTCCGGCCGCGCCTGCATCAGCGCGACGGGTTGCCGGCGCCCTGTATCACCTCCCAGGCCGGCTGCAGCATTGCGCCGTCGTCGCCCAGCCAGATCTGGCCTTCGTTGACGATGCACTGCAGGTTCATGCCGCGCTGCGCCAGGCCGGCCAGCGCCAGCGTATCGGCCGGGGCGAGACGCACCACCGTGAGGTTGGCCAGCCGCGCCAGCGTGCCTTTCGACTGTTCCCACCACTGCACCGCAGTGCGGCCATAGGTGACGATCACGACGCGCTCCGCGCGCGCCGCGGCCTTGCGCACCAGCCGCTCGTCCGGCAGGCCGACGTCCAGCCACAGCCGGATGGCGCCGGTCAGGTCGGGTTCGTACAGATCGGCTTCGTCCTCGGTGCTCAGTCCGCGGCCGAAACGCAGGTCTTCCGATGCGTGCAGCGCGAATGCCAGCACGCGCACCATCAGGCGTTCGTCGTTCTCCGACGGATGGCGCGCGACGGTGAGCGCGTGTTCCGCGTAGTAGCCGCGGTCCATGTCCGACACGTTGAGATTGATCTTGTAGATGGTGGATTTGAGAGCCATGGTCGACAATGCGTCCCTGAAGTGTCGCGGCAGGCGTTTTTGCGGGCCGCGAACGAAACCAAACCGGACAGGATACCGACTTGAAGAAAACCGATCTGTACAAGAACGACCGCCTCAAAGTGGTGGCCCAGATGAAACACGCCGCCGGCGCACGTACGACGCTCGGCGTCACGCCGCCGGTCGACCGCAAGGAACAGCGCCGGCTCGACCAGGAACGCGGCCTCGTGCCCTTCGCCGTCAAGATCGATTCGGCGCTGGCGGCACGCCTGCGCGACCTTGCCACCGAGCGCGAAATGTCGCTCAACGACCTGACCGAAGAACTGCTGCGCAAGGCGCTCGGCTGACCGGATGGCCGGCGCGCTGTCCATCTGGGTCGACGCCGACGCCTGCCCGGCGCCGATCAAGGACATCCTGTTCCGTGCGGCGACCCGCACCGGCCTGTCGCTGACGCTGGTCGCCAACAAGCTGCTGCGCGTGCCGCCGTCTCCGGTGATACGCGCGGTGCAGGTGGCGCACGGCTTCGACGCGGCCGACCGCTACATCGAGGAGGCGGTGACGGCCGGCGATCTGGTCATCACGGCCGACATCCCGCTGGCCGCCGCCGTGCTCGAGCGCGGCGCACACGCGCTGGAACCGCGCGGCGAGTGGTTTTCGCCGGGCACCATCCATGAACGGCTGCAGATGCGCGCGCTGATGAACGACCTGCGCGACAGCGGCGTCATGAGCGGCGGCCCGTCCGCCTTTTCCAACGCCGACAGCCGCGCCTTCGCTGCCGCACTCGACCGATTCCTTGCAAGACTCCCGTAGCAGCGAGCCCCGCCCGCGAAAGCCCTGCCCGCCACCGGACGCAAGTCCGTTGATCAACTGAGCGTCCGATTCAACCGTCGTCGCTGTCTGACGACCAGATCGCGAGCAGGGCTCGCTCCTACAAAAGACCCGCACGTCGCGGGATCTGCGATCCGTATCGAGCATCCAGAGCAACGTCAAAGCCGGCGCCCCCCCTGTCGGAGCGAGCCCTGCTCGCGATAACGCTGCCTGCACACGGACGCGATCATTTGACGACGGGACCGCCCGATATGACCGCCATCGCTGTTTGATGGCCGGATCGCGAGCAAGGCTCGCTCCTGCAAAAGACCCGCACGTCGCGGGATCTGCGACCCCTATCGAGCATCCGGGGCAACGTGCAAAGCCGGCGTCACTCCCCTGTGGGAGCGAGCCCTGCTCGCGATAACGCTGCTTGCACATGGACGCAGTCATTTGACGGCCGGACCGCCCGATATAACCGCCATCGCTGTTTGACGGCCGGATCGCAGGCAGGGCTCGCTCCCGCAAAAACGCGCACGTCGCGGTATCAGCAGTCTGCGTCGAGGCAGCGCTCCAGTTCGGCCAGGCCGTCGGTCAGCGCGGCGATGCCGGGTGCCAGGATCAGCGGTGACTTGATCTCGTGCAGCCGGCCAGCAGCCACGGCCGGCACGGTGTCCCAGCCGGGTCGCCCGGCGACGAGTCCGGGCTGGAATTTCTTGCCGCACCACGAGCCGATGATGAGGTCGGGCGCGCGCGCCACCACGGTCATCGGATCCTCGATGCACCGGTCGCGTGCACTGTGGCAATCGCGCAGTTCGGTGAATACGTCCTCGCCGCCCGCCAGTTCTATCAATTCGGACACCCAGCGGATGCCGGAAATCAGCGGATCGTCCCATTCCTCGAAGTAGACACGCAGCCGCCGGCCGTGCCGCGCGATGCGCGCGTCGCCGCGGGCACGCGCC
>DATCUL010000122.1:0-4498 GCA_036567405.1 Methyloversatilis sp.
TCGACCGCGGCCTGTGCGCACAACCGGTGCGCGTGTCCGCACAGGCTGTAGAGCGTGCCCAGCAGCGCCGGCAGCGCATCGGCAGGCGTGCCGCACGCCAGCGTGGTGGCCCAGTCCGGGCGCGTGCCGGTGAGGGTGGCCGGACGAGCGACGCCAGGCCGCACCTGCAACAGGCCGCCGAGCTGGTCGATGGACATCATCGCGTGCCGCTCCGGCCGAACAGGAAGCCGCGCCGCGCCGGCTGTACCGGTCGTTCCGCGTGTTCCGGCGGCACGACGTGCAGACTGGACAGTACCGCCACCGCGGTGAGGCGCGCGGCGGCCTGGTCGGGAAAGTCAAACATCGGCGAAAACAGCGAGCAGGCTTCGAAGCTGCCGAAAGCGGTTTCGTGCGCGCCGATGAAATCGAAGCGCTCGCGGCCGACCGCCAGCGAACGCGAGCGGCCGACGCGCGTCACGTCGTTCTCGCGCACCAGCGGCAGGCGCAGCAGGTTCATGAACCAGGGCGTGATCAGGATGCCGATGGCGCAGTCGTCCGTACCCGGCTCCGGCGCGTGCGGCGCGAAGCCGACCGCTTCGACGCGCAGCGCGCCGTTGAGCACCGGCACGCCGGACATGCGCGTGTCGGCGATGTCGCGGAACAGCGCTTCGAGCGCCGCAACACGGGTGGCCAGGGCGGCACGGGACATGGTCAGTCGATCACCATGAACTGGTCGGCATCGCCGTCGCACTGCGGGCAGCGCCAGTGCGACGGCAGCGCCGAGAAGGCGGTGCCGGCATCGATCTGCCACACCGGATCGCCGAGCGCCGGGTCGTACACCCACCAGCAGATCTTGCATTCGAGCTTCGCGTCGGCCGGCAGCCGGCCGCTGTCGCCGAGATAGCTCCCTTCGAAGCGCACTGCGCCAGCCGGTTTCATGCCGCTTCCACCCACTCCAGCACCTCGCGCAGGCGCTCGTGCGAATCGTCGAGATCTTCCTGTGCCGCCTGCGCGACTTCGGGCAGGGCCGTCACTTCGACCGTGTTCAGGATGACCGCGTCCTGCGAGTTGTAATAGACGACGCGCCAGGTGTTGGGTACGCGCGTGCTGGTGATGCGGCAGTTGCCGTAGCCGCGCGACAGGATGAGCACGCTGCCGGTGCCGAGGTGATGGTCCATGAAGCCGATGTCCTCGTTCGACATGGGCAGCAGCGTCAGGTTGACCACATGCGCCGGCGCGCCCGGCTGCCAGGCGCGCCACTGGTCCTCGATTTCCGACAGCAGGGTCGGCGCGTTCTGCACATTGGGCGGCAGCGCGCCGGTCCAGCGCGGCACCGAGAACCAGACACCCTGTCGGGCCGCGCTGATCAGAACCTGCGGAATGGCGCCCAGTTCTATGGTGTCGGACACGACGCTTCCGCTGTCGCGAACGATGATGCGCCACACGCCGGCGAACACCGATTCCTGCACGTCGACCTCGCGTGCCGCGTCGCCTGCGTCGCGCACCTGTGCACTGACTTCGCCCTCGCCCATCACCTGGTTGATCAGCCTGAGGTCGGCCGGCGGCAGCTTCGCCAGATCGACGCTGCGGTTGCGGCCATCGGCGCACGTCGCGCCGAGCTGCGCCAGCACGTCACGCAGCGCCAGATGCGCGTGCTCATGGCCGATCAGTTCCTCGGGTTCCGGCAGCGCCGGCGGACGGAAGGTGTCCATGCCCTGCGGCATGTTCATGTACTGCAGCGTTTCGTCCTCGACCTGGGTACCGGGGCCGATGAATGACACGGGTATCGGAAATGCCTTCACTTGATCGACCTCGCTCAGTGGCACGACGAATCGGATGGCGGCTGGGCACCGGCACGCATGACCGGGATGCCTATGGTGGGTGCGCGCGACGCCGGCATCGCCAGCGCCTGGCCGACGCGCTCGACATAGACATCCCAGTCGAGCATGCCGGACAGCGTGGTGACGTACTGGCCGTCGCGCAGGAACACCAGCGCCGGCCAGCGGATCGAGCCATAGCGCTTCGCGATGGCGTCCTCGTGCGCACGTTTTGCCACGCCGACCTCGAAGCGACCGGGGAACGCGCGCTGCAGTTCCGGCAGCACGACAGCGACGTCCAGCGCTTCGGGAAAGCGCACGGGATCGCCGGCCAGCAGCACGACGCGGTCGCCGGCGCCGCCCGCCCAGAATTCGATGCTGTCGCTGTCCAGCCAGACTGCGCCATGCACGCTGACCAGCCGCTCGATCAGCGGAGGCACCGCCGGCGCGACCGGCGGCGCGGCAACAGGCAGCGCGACCAGCGCTTCGCTGCCGGTGTTTTCGGTATTCATCGCGTGTTCTCCCCGGTGTTTTGAATGGCGGCGCCGGACAGCGCCTGAATCTGTTCCCGGCTCATCGCCGACGGCAGCACGAACGCCACGGCATCATCGTGCGCACCGCCCTGCATGACCGCTTCGAGCAGATCGAGCGTGGCATCCACCTCACTTGCGCGCGCCGCACTGATCACCTCCTGCGCGCTGTCGAGAAACACCAGCACCCAGTCGCCCGGCGCGATTTCGCCGACCAGCGGGGTGCGCACGCGGCGGCGCTCGCCGCGGCCTTCGCACAGCGCGTGACCGGGTTCGAGTGCGCGCACCTGCATCGGAATGCCCATGCACATGACGTCAGCTCCGGTCGGCCGCCGGCGGGAAGAAGCGCTCGTCGCCGACGCGGCAGGCGAGGTCTTCCGGCGGACGCTGGCCTTCGTAGCGCGCCAGTTCGAGTTCGGCGAAGGTGATCGAGTCGCGCCCGCTCAGCGGCGTGGTGCGCGCCACCGGTGCCGCACCCCAGCGGCGCAGCGTGTCGACGCCGAGCGCCAGCGCGTCGTCCATCGCACGGCGCACCACCGGACGCAGGCTGCCGCCGTAGTCCTCCAGCTCTTCCGGCTGGCAGCCGATCAGCTGCACCTGCGCGGGATACCTGCCGGTCAGCAGCGCCAGCATCAGCACTTCCTGGAAGCCGGTCTGGTGCAGGCTCATCTTCTTCGCGCCCATGAAGCGCGGCACGTCGTCGTTCTCGATCAGCTTCAGCGTGCCGGGCGCCAGACCGTAGTCGATGGCGTCGAAAATCAGCAGCCTGCCCGCGCCCTGCACATGCTGGATCAGGTACAGGCCCTGCGTGCCGCCGTCGATCAGCTGCACGTCCCGGGCGAACTCGTAGCGCTTCTGCAGCGCCTCGACGCAGCGCACGCCGAAGCCCTCGTCGGCCCACAGCACGTTGCCGATGCCCAGCACGACGATGGCGCCGCTGCTGTCACCACCCCCGTTACAGCCTGTTCCGGACGGACTCGTGTTCATCGCTTGCATCACCTTCGAAAATCAGTGGGCGCCGCGCGGGATGCGGGCAGGAGGAACGGCGGCGGCGCGCAGGGTCTTCCAGGCGTGGAAGCTGTCCCAGGCGGACTGCAGCGCCAGCCAGAAAGCGGCGTCGGTACCGAACAGCAGCGCGCAGCGGATCGCGGTATCGGGCGTCATCGCACGCTGCCCGTGCACGACCTCGTGCAGGCGACGGCGCGACATGCCCAGCGCACGCGCGGCTTCGCTCTGCGACATGCCCAGCGGCAAAAGGTAGTTGTGGTGCAGAAAGCGTCCCGGATGCCACGGCGCACGCGCGGGAATGCCCGCGGGTGCACGGCGCAGATGTGGCGAACCGGGACGTGAAGGTTGCACAGCCGGAACCTCTAGTCCTTGAAGGTGCGGTGGCCGGAGATCATCGTGCTGACAATGCTCGAGCGACCCATGATGTCTTCGCGGATCGCCGCGTAGACATGCACGATGATGAACACGACCAGTGCCCACATGCCCAGGTGATGCCAGGTATGCACGTCCTGCGACTGGCCGAACAGCGGAATCACCCAGCCGAACATACGGTCCTGCCACGAGCCGGTCTGCGCGCCTTCGCCGTACAGCGCAAAGCCGGTGCAGATCATGAACACGGTGAGCAGCAGGTAGCCGAAGAACATGGCGAAGCGCGCCAGCGGGTTGTGCCCCACATAGCGGCCGGGACGCGGACTGATGAAGGCGTACCACTTGAGCATGCCCAGCACCTCGACCCAGTAGGCCCGGGTCAGCAGCGGCACCCAGTACAGTTCGCGCGCATGGTGGTTGCCGACGATGGCCCAGTAGGTGCGGCCGAGCAGTCCGACCGCGAGCACGTAGCCGGCGGCGAAGTGTGCGAACCGGATGTAGCCCATCAGGAAATTCGCACTCGCCTCGCCCGGCTGCGTCGGCAGCGGCGAGCCGATGAAATAGCCGGTCAGCGCGAGCACGGTGATGGCCAGTGCATTGACCCAGTGCCAGATGCGCACCGGTGCTTCATAGACGTAGACCGACTTGATCGAGCGGCCGTGTGCGACCGCGCCCTCGTCGATGCCGGTGGCGTGGGACAGCTTTTCGGTGGTGGCGGACATCTGTCGTCTCCCGCGGTTGGGTGCTTCAGATGCGCGACGCGAACATGAACAGGCCGGCGGCGCCGAGGCCTGC
>DATCUL010000123.1:0-2431 GCA_036567405.1 Methyloversatilis sp.
CCCGCAAGACCAGCCACGCACCCTGTGACAGGCCACGCGCGACAATCTGAAGCATGCAAAGAAATGGAGCGTTGCAGCGCGTGGTCGTCGGCCTGTCCGGCGGCGTGGATTCGGCCGTCACCGCCTGGTTGCTGAAGCAGCAGGGCCACGAGGTCATCGGCATCTTCATGAAGAACTGGGAAGACGATGACGACGACGAGTACTGCTCGACGCGCCAGGACTTCCTGGACGCCGCGTCCGTCGCCGACGTGCGGTGCCTGGCCGATCGGCAGGAAACCGCCATCCTCTCCCGCCGCGCGCGTCAGCCCGGCCGTCAGCCAGCGCACGCTCTTCTCATTGAGGAAATAGCGGAAGTGGTTGACCTCGCTGCCGGCATCGCGCCGGAAGCGCGCGCCTTTGGCCGGCCGGCGGAGGCCGCCGGTCATCGAACCGGTATTGACGACCAGATCGTGGTCGGCGCCGTAGAACCAGTCGGTCGCGAGGATCTTGATCTTCTGCCACAGCGACTCGCCCTCGATGTCGCCCGCGATCACCGTCAGGTCGGCCACCGTCTCCAGTTCCGCATGGTTGAGCAGGCGCGTCAGCGCCGAGCCCGGCATCATTGCCTCGGCGCCCGGCAGGATGCGCGGGTCGGTCCTTTCCTTGACCACCGCGAACAGGAAGTCGACTGCGTCGCCGAACAGCGGCAGGCCGGTGCGCCCGGCCAGGAAGTCGATCACCGACAGCCAGCGGTCGAGCCGGCCGGACGCCAGCGTGGTGCCGCGCGCGGGGCAGGCAACACGCACGAAGCGGCTCACGCGGAACTGCTTGGCCTGCAGTTCGTCCAGCAGCGCCGCCAGATTCGCGCGGTCGGCCTGATAGGCGGCGTTGCGTGCGGTTTCGGCGCCCGCCTCCAGCGCCGGCAAGCCGATCTGTTGTGCCAGCGTGCGGTCAGCGGCGAACAGTTCGTCCAGCCTGCCGGTGACGGCGGCCAGACCGGCGCACTGGCCGAGACACATCAGTTCGCCGACCAGACCGCCGCGCGAGTGACTGACCAGATGCAGTTCGGCGCCGGCCGGCAGACGTCGTGCCAGCGCAAGGGCGTTGCCGATCGGACTTTCGGTCAGGCTGCGGTGCTCGAGTGCGAACACGCGGTCGCCATAGAGCTGCGGCAGGCGACGGCGCAGCGCGGCGCCCTCACGGTTGGCGTCGTCCCACAGCCCGCCGAAACTGCCTTCGCAGCTCGACGCCGTGCCGTGCAGGAAGACCAGAATCGGGCCGGTTGCTGCGGGAATCTCCTCGTCCTCCGCCACCGCCGACAGCGCGAACGCGGCGGACGAACAGCGGTACAGGCCGGGCGGCCGACCGCCCAGCCGCTTTTCCTCGAACCACTTGCCGAGCGCGGCCGCCGACTGCTTCTTCAGATCGACACCGAAGAAGTCGAGCACCTTGATGCCCAGCCCGAGAACGCCACGCTCGTCACGCGTGGTTGCCGGCGTGCCGGCCAGCGTGTCGAATTCCCAGCTCGTGCCGCCGTCGCGCGACGCTGACTGACGACCGTGTTCGCGCACCAGATCGTCGGCCCGGCTCCACAGCACGAATCCGTTGTCGAGTTCGACGCGGACGATGTCGTCGCCCATGACGTCGATTTCGCCGGTGACGCCATCACGGGCCCGCCCGGGCTGCACCCGGCGGCTGCCCGAAACGGCGATGCCGGCCGCGACCTGCGGCGCCGGGATGTCGGACACCGTCCCCCGTATGCGCAAACTGTGCGATGTCATGTCCACTCCTCCTGTTACGGATCAGCGGCTGCGCGTGAGCGCCACTGCCTCCTGTTCGCCACTGTTCAGCGACACCTGTCCACGCAGTGCGCGCCGGTCCGGCGCGATGCGCAGGTGCAGATTGCCGGTATCGACCACGAAGCCGTCATCGACACTGATCACCACCACGGCCAGATCCGCCTCGTTGCCGAACACCTGGCCTTCGGCGGTGAACCGGACATGGGTCAGGCGCGTGCCGTTCACGCTTGCCACCGATTCGATGTAGGACTGCCAGTTGGGCTTATCGTCGACGCGCACGGGGTCGGAACGCATCACCAGACGGTCGTCGCGATGACGGACATGAAGCGGGATCTGTTCGCCCTTCGGCGTCTCGAGTACCCAGTCGCCTTCCAGCGACTGCGGCAGGACAGCATTGGCGACCACACCGGGGGCCGTCGGAACGGGTACCAGACGGAAGGTGAACAGCAGCCCGACGACGGCCAGCAGCGCGGTCACGCCCGCGAGCCACGCAACACGCCGCCTGCCGGACGAAGCGGTCGCCGGAGCGGACCGCCGGTCGATGCGCTGCACACCGAGGCGTTCCAGATCCGCAACCAGGCGTGGAAAATCAACGCGCACCCAGTCGTCGGTACGCAACGGCAGCGCGTGCATCTCGGTAATGCCGCGCAGCG
>DATCUL010000124.1:0-5647 GCA_036567405.1 Methyloversatilis sp.
GCTGCACAAGCTGCCCAAGCCCAGCGTCGACACCGGCATGGGGCTGGAGCGCATCGCCGCGGTGCTGCAGCATGTGCACAGCAATTACGAGATCGACCTGTTCGTCGCGCTGATCGCGGCGGCGGCGCGCGAGACGCACACCGCCGATCTCGACAACCCGTCGCTGAAGGTGCTGGCCGACCATATCCGCGCCTGTTCCTTCCTGATCGCCGACGGTGTCATCCCGGGCAACGAAGGCCGCGGCTACGTACTGCGCCGCATCATCCGCCGCGCGATCCGCCACGGCTACAAGCTGGGCGCGCGCGCGGCCTTCTTCCACCGCATGGTGCCGGACCTGGTCGCGCAGATGGGTGCGGCCTATCCGGAACTGGCAGCGGCGCAGCAGAAGGTGATGGACGTGCTCCGGCAGGAAGAGGAGCGCTTCTTCGCCACCATCGAGAACGGCATGTCCATCCTCGATGGCGCACTGGCTGCGCTGGCGCAGGGGGCGTCACTGGATGGCGAAACCGCGTTCAAGCTGCACGATACCTATGGCTTTCCGCTCGACCTGACGGCTGACATCTGCCGCGAGCGCGGCCTGACGGTCGATACCGCCGGATTCGATGGCGCGATGGCGCGGCAGAAGGATCAGGCGCGCGCCGCCGGCAAGTTCCGCATGGCGACCGCGCTCGAGTACGAAGGCGCGCCGACCGCCTTCCATGGCTATGACAGGCTCGACACCCAGGGCCGCGTGCTGGCGCTGTACCGCGACGGTGTTCCGGTTGGCGAACTGCACGAGGGCGAACTCGGCGTCGTCGTGCTCGACGACACGCCGTTCTACGCCGAATCCGGCGGTCAGGTCGGCGATCGCGGCGAGCTGCGCGGCGCGCAGGGCATCTTCAAGGTCGAGGACACGCTGAAGATACAGGCTGCGGTGTTCGGCCACCACGGCGTGGTCGGCACCGGCCGGCTGGCGGTCGGCGACGCCGTCGCGGCACGTGTCGATGTGGCGGCCCGTGCCGCGACCGGACGCAACCATTCGGTCACCCACCTGATGCACAAGGCGCTGCGCGAGGTGCTGGGCGGGCATGTGCAGCAGAAGGGTTCGCTGGTCGATCCCGACAAGACGCGTTTCGACTTCGTGCACAACGCGCCGATGACCGACGACGAAATCGCCCGCGTCGAACGCATCGTCAACAGCGAAATCCTCGCCAATGCGGCGACGCAGGCGCGCGTGATGTCGATCGAGGACGCGCAGAAGACCGGTGCGATGATGCTGTTCGGCGAAAAGTACGGCGACGAGGTGCGCGTGCTCGACATTGGTTCCAGCCGCGAGCTGTGCGGCGGCACGCACGTCGCGCGCACCGGCGACATCGGTCTGTTCAAGATCGTGGTCGAGGCGGGTGTTGCCGCCGGCATCCGCCGCGTCGAGGCGATCACCGGCGAGAACGCCGTGGCCTTCGTGCAGCGGCAGGACCGGCTGGTTGCGCAAGCGGCGGCGGCGTTCAAGGCGCCTCCGGCCGAACTGCCGGCCAAGATCGCGCAGGTGCTGGACACTGTCCGTTCCCTCGAGAAGGAACTGGCCAGACTCAAGAGCAAGCTTGCCGCCAGCCAGGGCGACGATCTGGCAGCCCAGGCGGTGACGGTCGGCAGCATCCGGGTGCTGGCGGCGGTGATGGAGGGGGCGGACGTGCCGGCGCTGCGCGAAACCC
Organism: Methyloversatilis sp.; assembly: GCA_036567405.1. Lineage (GTDB taxonomy): Bacteria > Pseudomonadota > Gammaproteobacteria > Burkholderiales > Rhodocyclaceae > Methyloversatilis. The sequence goes on from DATCUL010000124.1 coordinate 1,692, forward strand.
TGGACAAGCTGCGCGACAAGCTCGGCTCGGCGGCCATCGTGCTGGCGGCCGTGGTCGACGGCAAGGTGAGCCTGATCGCCGGTGTGACGCCGGATCTGGTGTCGAAGGTGAAGGCGGGCGAGCTGGTCAATTTCGTTGCCGCTCAGGTTGGCGGCAAGGGTGGCGGCAAGCCGGACATGGCGCAGGCTGGCGGTACCCAGCCGGAAAACCTGCCGGCCGCGCTGGCCGGCGTGACCAAGTGGATCGAGGGCAAGCTGTGATGAAGCGTTCCATCTGCATCCTGCTGGCGCTGTGCGCGCCGGTGCTGGCACACGCCGGCGAAGGCACGGTGATCGACGCCACCACGGTCACCGGTGAGCGTGTTCAGCTGCTGCCGGATGGACGCTGGAAGTTTGTCGATGCGTCCAGACAGGCCGAAGCCAGGAAGATCGCCGACACCTATCCGGAGAACCATCTGCGCCCGGAAGCGGCGCAGGGCGGCTGGTTCGGTACGCGCATGCTGATGCCGGGCGACAAGGACTACAACCGCGGTTCGCTGAATCCCAAGATGCGCTGAGCTGAAGGACGTAAAAAAGCCGCTCGATGAGCGGCTTTTTTACGTCCGGGCCGGAATCAGATCGCGAGTTCGGCTTCTGCGGCGTGTTCAGCGCAGTATTCGATGTCGGCCAGCAGGGACGTTCGATCCAGCCCGCACAGGTCGGTTATCGACGGGTTCAGATGCTGGACGATGTCTTCCGGCTGGACGTCTTCGTCAATTTCGAAGGCAATCTGCGAGGCAAGGCTGGTCAGGCGCGCCAGCCGTGTCGCCTCGGGGTCGTGCGGCCGGCAGTAGTAATGCAGTGCGCGGGAGATGCCTTCGGGAAAATTCCAGCGCATGGCCAGTTCGGCGCCCACCTCGCAGTGGTTGGTGTTCAGCTTCTGGCTTTCCACGGCCATCCGCTCGGTGGCGCTCAGGTCGAGGCAGTCGTGCGCCAGCTCTTCTGCAATGCGCGGAAAGGCGATGTGGATCATCAGCTGGCCGACCCGGTGCATCAGGCCTGCGCTGTAGGCGTGGTCCGGGTTCTCGCCAACGTGACGGGCCAGCAGCGCGCTGGTGCTGGCTGTCATCAGCGCGTGGCGCCAGAAATCCTTGAGGTTGATGCCGGGCACCCTGGGAAACGCACCGCCAATGCCGGCCGAGATCACCAGCGTGCGCATGGCCCGCGTGCCTATCATGCCGACCGCATCGCTGATAGACCCGACACTGCGCCGGCTGCCGTAGGCGCCGGAATTCGCCAGTCTGAGCACGCGTGCGGAAATCGACGGGTCGAGCCGTATCTCGGCAATCAGCGGCTGCAGGTCGGCATCTTCCGAACCCAGCGTATCTATCATCTTCTGCACAACGCGCGGGATGGCAGGCAGCTGTGCCGTGGCGCTGAATATCCGGTCCAGGGCAGTCATCGGTCTCTCCTGCCGCTCACTGTCCGAGCGTTGCCGCCCAGCTCATCGCTTCCGATGTAGCTTGGTTGAAATCATCCATGGTCAGCGGCGGCAAGGTCGCCAGCGCGCCGGCGAAGAAGCCCAGCGTGTCCTCCTCCCAGTTGCGCATCAGCGTCAGCAGGCTGCCCAGCGTGCCGCTGCCGTCGGTCAGTGCCGCACGTATCCTGTCGTCGACTGCAAGGGTGTTGAGGATTTCGCCCATACGCACGCTCAGCAGTGCCGGCAGCAAGGACAGGATGCCGGTCAGGAAGGCGCATTCCGGGTCGCACTCCTGTTTGCCGAGCCTTGAGGCCAACGTTTCCATCGTGCGTGCGCGGGTCGCGACCATCGACAGCAGCGGGTTGCGCGGATCGCTGCCCCCGCCCTGCGAGCAGAACAGCAGCAACTGCAGCCAGCGTTGAAGCTGTGTGCGCCCGAGCAGCGTGATGGCTTCGCGCGCGGTCGATATCTGGCGGCTGCTGCCGTTGCCGATCGAATTGGTGACGCGCATCAGGTTCACCAACAGCGTCGGTTCCTGCTTGATCAGCGGTTCCATTTCGACTGTCTCGGCATCGCCGAGTACCAGACCTAGCAGCCGGAGCAGCGTCGTTTCGCCGGCATTCAGCGTGCGGGTGCTCAGTACGCTGGGGCGGGCAAAGTAATAGCCTTGGAAATAGGTGAAACCCAGATCGCGGCAGCGTTGCGCCTGTTCGGCGTTATCGACCTTTTCGGCCAGCAGCCTGGCCTTGTACGGGCGGAAGCTTTCGACGATGTCGGGCAACGCGTCCGGTGCGATGGCCAGCACGTCGATCTTGATCACGGACGCAATCTCGACCAGCGGCTTGAATGCCTCCTCGAGGATCAGGACGTCGTCCAGCGCGAGCCGGAAGCCCTTGTTCACAAGCTCGCGCGCACGGCGGATCACCACCGGCGACGGCGGAATGGTTTCCAGCAGTTCGATGACGATCTTGTCGGCCGGCAGCAGTTCGATCGCCTCCGACATCAGCATGTCCTCGCTGACGTTGATGAAGCCGAACGCATTGCCCAGCGAGCGCTCGAGTCCGAATTCGTTGAACACCGTGGTGATGACGTGGGCGGTGGCGCGCACGTCACAGTGGAACTCGGCCTGTTCGATCTGTCCCGAGCGGAACAGCAGTTCGTAGGCGTACAGCCTGTTATCCCGGTCGAGAATGGGCTGGCGGCCTACGTAGATGTTGGTTGTGGCGGCTGAAGGCATATTCATGTTTCGGCAGGCCGGCCGACATATTTAGAGTGAGCGCGGGCTTTATTTCGATATCGTGACCTGCGGCACGACGAACCGTCACCACGGCGCGCCGGATTGGGCGATGCCGCGCCGACCGTCCGTTCGTCCGGAACGGTCAGCGCGGCGGCCCGGCTCAGAACGGCAGTCGCAGATCGGGCCGCTGGCGCAGCAGCACGCTCCGGAAGTCCGACTGGATGCGAGCCAGCGCGGCGGCGTTGTCCGCCTCGAAGCGCAGCACGACCACCGGGGTCGTGTTCGACGCGCGCATCAGGCCGAAACCGTCGGCGTACTCGACGCGCAGGCCGTCGATCTTGATGATGTCGCGAGCGCCATCGAACACGGCCGACTTCTGCATTTCCGCGATCAGGGCGTGCGGCTCGCCTTCGTTCATCTTCAGGTTCAGTTCCGGGGTGGACAGCGCGGTGGGCAGCGCCTTGAGCACGGCGTTGCCGTCCGGCGACGCGGACAGGATTTCCAGCAGACGGGCGCCGGCGTACAGGCCGTCGTCGAAGCCGAACCAGCGCTCCTTGAAAAACATGTGGCCGCTCATCTCGCCGGCCAGTGCCGCGCCGCTCTGCTTGAGCTTGGCCTTGATCAGTGCATGACCCGTGTTCCACATGACCGGTTCGCCGCCGTGTTCGCGTACCCACGGCGCGAGCAGGCGCGTGCATTTGACGTCATACACGATCTGCGCGCCGGGCTGGCGCGACAGCACGTCAGCGGCGAACAGCATGAGCTGGCGGTCCGGGTAGATGATTTCGCCGTCGCGGGTGACCACGCCCAGGCGGTCGCCGTCGCCGTCGAAGGCCAGGCCAATCTCGGCATCGCCGGCGGCCAGCACGCGGATCAGATCTTCGAGGTTCTCGGGCTTCGAAGGATCGGGATGGTGATTCGGGAAGTTGCCGTCGACCTCGCAGAACAGCGGTATCACTTCGCAGCCGAGCGCCTCGAACAGGCGCTGCGCGATGTCGCCGGCCACGCCGTTGCCGCAGTCGATGACGACCTTCATGCGCCTCTTGAGCTTCACGTCGGAGGTCACGCGGGTGATGTAGGCGTCGCGCACGTCGGCGTGGCGGGTCGTGCCCTGACCATGCACCAGATCGTTGTCGACGATGCGCCGGCGCAGGTCCTGGATCATGTCGCCGTACAGCGTCTGCCCGCCGAGCACCATTTTGAGACCGTTGTAGTCGGGCGGATTATGGCTGCCGGTGACGCTGACCGCGCTGTCGGTGCC
>DATCUL010000125.1:0-6426 GCA_036567405.1 Methyloversatilis sp.
CTTCGCTGCCTGGGGTTGGCGCATTCCGTTTGTGGTGTCGCTGGCTTTGCTGGGTGTCAGCGTGTGGATTCGCATGAGCATGAACGAGTCTCCCGCCTTCAAGAAGATGAAGGAAGAAGGCAAGACCTCGAAGGCGCCGCTGACCGAGTCCTTCGGCAAGTGGGCCAACCTGAAGATCGTCATCATCGCGCTGGTCGGTCTTACCGCCGGTCAGGCCGTGGTCTGGTATACGGGTCAGTTCTACGCCCTGTTCTTCCTGACGCAGGCGCTCAAGGTTGATGGTCCGACGGCCAACGTGCTGATCGCGATGTCGCTGATCATCGGCACGCCGTTCTTCATCGTGTTCGGCGCGCTGTCCGACAAGATCGGCCGCAAGCCCATCATCCTGCTGGGCTGCCTGCTGGCCGCTGCAACCTACTTCCCGCTGTTCAACGCGCTGACCAAGGCGGCAAACCCCGATCTGGCGCATGCACAGGCGAACGCCAAGGTGGTGATCACGGCTGATCCGACGGAGTGCTCGTTCCAGTTCAATCCGACCGGCACGAAGAAGTTCACCAGTTCCTGCGACATCGCGAAACAGGTTCTGGCCGCCAGCTCGGTGAGCTATGACAATGTGGAATCCACCGGTACCGCGAAAATTGCGGTCGGTGAAACGGTGATCGAAGGCTACAGCGCGGCCGGCCTGTCGGCGGACGACGCAAAGGCGAAGGAAGCGGCATTCAAGAAGTCGGTCGCCGAGGCGCTGAAGGCGGCCGGTTACCCTGCCAAGGCAGATCCGGCCAAAGTGAACAAGCCGCTCATCGTCGGCATCCTGACCATTCTGGTGATCTACGTGACCATGGTGTACGGTCCGATCGCGGCGGCACTGGTCGAACTGTTCCCGACGCGCATCCGCTACACGTCGATGAGCCTGCCGTATCACATCGGCAATGGCTGGTTCGGCGGCCTGCTGCCGACGACGGCGTTCGCCATCGTGGCCCAGACGGGCAATATGTACAACGGCCTGTGGTACCCGATCGGTATCGCGCTGATGACCTTCGTCATCGGCCTGATATTCCTGCCGGAAACCAAGGATGTCGACATCTTTGCGAAGGATTGACAAGCATGTGGAAGATTGCGATTGGCTTCATCGTGTTCGCGGCCCTGGCGTTGTTCATATTGTCCAAGGGCGGGGACATCGACATGTCGGGTGAGAAGCACGGCAGCGAAGCAACCCACGCCGAGTCAGACGCCAAGCACTGATTCCGAGTAGTTCTGCAGCAGGGGAAAGCCGCCTTCCGGGCGGCTTTCCCTTTTCGGACAGCGCCATCGGCCAGCATCTGACCCGTCAGGAACGAGGCCATTGATCTAGCACAAAGCGGGCTTCCGGGGGAAATGCTTTTGTGTCGTCTTGTGGCGACAATGTGAATCACCCCGCAATGGAGTAGCATCTCGCACTTTAAGCTCCGGCGGCAGCGAGTCTGTCGAGCCGCAGTGCGCGTGCTTTACCTTGCTGGTTGTACCGATTGGCGCGACTGCACGGGAGAAAACGACGGCTCGGAACACCCCGTTACATGTGAGCACTAGGGGGTTTGGAACGACGGGTCGAGGATGCGGACCAAGCCAGGTGAGTGCTTCGAACTGGTGACCGCGCTGAACTTTTTGGGCTTGAATGGCCAATATATGCTCTTCTTAATTGATTTTGATGGAACGCTGTCGGTCCACGATACGGTCGACGCGATGCTGGAACGTTTTGCAGGACCGGAGTGGGAAGAAGTGGAGCAGGAGTGGCTGGACGGCCACATCACTGCTGTGGAGTGCATGCAGAAGCAGCTCCGGATGGTCAAATCCGACCATGTGACGATAGAGAACTTCTTCAGGGGCATCCAGCTGGATGCCAGCTTCCTTCCGTTTTACAAGCATGTCAGCCAGTTTGCGTCGGTCGCCATCGTCAGCGATGGTCTGGACCACGCGATCAAGGTGGCGATAAAGAACGCCGAGTTGCCGGAAGTACCGGTCTACGCCAACAAGCTGCACTTCGTGCCTGACGGCATCGACATTTCATGGCCGCACAAGAATGCTGCCTGTGTCGGTGGCAATGGCGTGTGCAAGTGTGCGGTCGCACGTGACCTGTCCGGCAGCGACAAGCGGGTGATCCTCGTCGGCGACGGCAAATCCGACGAATGCCTCGCGCGCCAGGCTGACATCGTCTTCGCCAAGGGGTCGCTGATCAAGTTCTGTGAAAAGAACGATATCCCCCACTTCAAATTCCAGACCTTTGCAGACGTGCTGTCCAAGGTCAGGGCGTGGCCGTACAAGGTGCCGCCGCGGCGTGCTGGATTGAGCGCCTGAAGGTCCTGCAGCTATTCCGAATCGAATTCAATTGAACATGAATCAGAAAATAATCGAAATTCTGGCCAAGAACGATCAGTACTGCTCGCATGGTGACACGGTCAATTATGCGGATCCGCCGAAGGTGTTCGAAGGTTGCGAAGGCAGCTTTCTGTTCGACGAAAACGGAACGCCCTACCTTGACTGGCAGATGTGGTACTCGGCAGTCAATTTCGGCTACAAGAACAAGCGGATTGCCGATGCGCTGAAAAAGCAGATCGACACGCTGCCGCAACTGGCCAGCCAGTATCTGCACAAGGAAAAGGTCGATCTGGCGGAGCTGATCTGCAAGTACGTCGAGGACAAATACGGTGTCAAGGGACGTGTCCACTTCAATGTTGGCGGCGCGCAGGCGGTCGAGGATTCGCTGAAGCTGGTGCGCAACCATACCGGCAAGACACATCAGTTCGCCTTCATGGGCGGCTATCACGGACGGACGCTGGGCGCTTCGGCGATCACCTCAAGCTATCGCTATCGCCGCCGTTTCGGCAATTTCTCGGATCGTGCGCACTTCGTGCCCTATCCGTACTGTTTCCGTTGTCCGTACGACATGAAGGTCGAAACCTGTGACACATACTGTCACAAGGAATTCGAGAAACTGTTCGAAACCGAATACCAGTCCTTCTGGGACGAGAAATCCGGTCAGTGCGAATTCGGCGCGTTCTACATCGAGCCGATGCAGGGCACGGGTGGCTACATCGTTCCTCCGGCCGGCTATATGCGCAAGCTCCAGGAGTCGCTGAAGAAGCGGAATGTGCTGCTGGTGGCCGACGAGATCCAGATGGGGGTCTATCGCACCGGCAAGCTGTGGTCCTGGGAAAACTTCGACATCGTTCCCGACGTGTTCGTGTTCGGCAAGGCCATCACCAACGGTCTCAATCCGCTGTCCGGCATCTGGGCGCGTGAGGAACTGATCAGCCCGCAGAAGTTCCCGCCGGGCTCGACGCACTCGACCTTTGCATCCAATCCGCTCGGCACGTCGGTGGCGCTCGAAGTGCTGCAGATGACCCAGGAAGCCGACTTCGAACCGCATGTCCGCGCCCGTGGTGCCTACTTTCTGAAGCGTCTCGAAGAACTGAAATCCCGCTGGAAGGTGGTTGGCGACGTCAGCGGACTTGGACTTGCTCTGCGGATAGAACTCTGCGAGAAGGATGGGTACACTGCGAGCCGCGCGCTTGCGGACCGGATGTTCAACGAGGGCCTCAAGGGCGATCTGGTTGTCGGTGACAAGAAGTACGGTTTGGTGCTCGATATCGGCGGTTACCAGAAGAACGTCATCACGCTGGCGCCGTCGTTGCTGATCACCGAAGAGGAAATTGACCTCGGCATCCATCTGTTCGAGATGCTGCTGCGTCGCTGCGGCGCAGAGTAGGGGTTCTGATGTCAGCTTGCAGTCGATGAGATGCGTTACTCGGTTCCAGATCCGGCGAAAAGGGTTTGTCGCCGGATGAAAGGTAACTGACAGCCTGTTGGTGTGACAATGTGCAATGGCGAGCTGTTTTGCGAAGGGGCGGGCATTTGGTGCTCCGTCTCGGCGCAAACGCTGTCGAATGCTTTGCCCAGTCGGGTAGGTTGAATGAAGTCCCCGAATGAGCCTCCGGCCTGCAAATTACGTATTTCATAAGCGCTGAAGACTGTAAAAAACATCCTATATATGACTCAGACATTACAGGATTGCCTCGGCCCGTCGGGCTTTTACGACAAGCGAGGAGACGATGTAGTTTTGCTGGTCCATGGTCTGACCGGTACCCCTGCGGAAATGAGGCATGTTGGCAAGAGCCTGATGCGGCGCGGCTGCAGTGTGGCCTGTCCGCAGCTTGCCGGACACTGTTCGAGCGAGGGCGACCTCAAGCGATCCACATGGCAGGAGTGGTACGGCTCGGTCGAGCGCACTTTCGAAGCGCTGAAGGCCCGGCACGAGCGAGTCTTTGTGTCAGGGCTGTCCATGGGGGCGCTGATCGCTCTGAAACTTGCGGAACAGAAGGGCGAGCGTGTGAGCGGGCTCGGACTTCTGTCCACAACGTTCTTCTACGACGGCTGGAACATGCCGCGGCTGAGACGCAAGTTTTTGTTGCCCGTCGTGCTGCATACGCCACTCAAGCACTTCATGTCGTGGGAGGAAACGCCGCCCTACGGCATCAAGTGCGAGCGTACTCGTGCGCTCGTGCACGCGGTTCTGACCAATCGCGACGCGCAGGCTGCCGAGAAGGTCGGTATCTTTCGCACGCCGGCGGTCACGATACGGGAGAGCCTGCGGTTGATCGAGGCGGCTCGCAAGGCACTGCCGAACGTGCGTTCTCCGGCGCTCATCGTGCATTCGACCGAGGACGACATGGCAAGCGTTAGGAAAGCCCACTTCGTGGCTCAGCGCATTTCATCGCGCAAGGTCGAAATGTTTCTCGTCGACGACACCTATCACGTACTGACTCTCGACAAGCGGAAGGAAGACGTGGCGTATCGTCTGGCTGATTTTTTCCGTGAATGCTCCGCGCACGAATCGGTTGCGGTCGCGGTATAGGGGATAGTGTTGGACACCTTCGAAACGCTGCGTGAAATCATCGTCAGGAAGTTCGAGAAGACGGCGGAAGACATAACCCTCGAATCCACGCTGGAATCGCTTGAAATCGATTCGCTGGATACCTTCGACATCATTTTCGAAGCGGAAGAGAAATTCGGCATCGTGGTGTCGAATGATGAAGTCGCGATCAAGACTGTTCAGGACGTCGTCACGCTGATCGACCGGCTGCGCGCCGAGCAGGGCAAGTAATGCCGACCAGGCGTGTCGTCGTCACCGGTGTAGGTATCCTGTCGCCGGTTGGCAATGATCGCGAAACCTTCTTCTCGACCCTGATGGCAGGGACGTCGGGTATCCGGCGACTGGAATCCGCATTCGTCGATGCGCTCGACACGAAGATCGCGGCCTGGATTCCCGATTTCGACCCGCTGGCCCACATGTCCAAGAGCAAGGCGGGCGCGATGGACCGCGTCACGCAGTTTGCGGTCGTTGCCAGCCAGCAGGCCATCTCCGATGCCGGCCTCGATCTGGCGTCGATGGACCGCGAACGTGTGGGTGTCTATCTCGGCACCGGCATGGGCGGCTCGAGTTCGATCGAAGAAGGCTATGTCCGCCTGTATCGCGACAACGCCAGCCGTCTGAAGCCGTTCACCGTGCTGATGGCGATGAACAACGCGGCCGGTTCCCAGGTTGCGCTGGAGTTCGGCCTGACCGGCCCCGACCTGACCTTCTGCACAGCCTGCTCCTCCTCGTCGGTTGCCATCGGCGAGGCGGTGCGCCAGATCCGTCATGGCTACGCAGACGTGATGCTGGCCGGTGGTTCGGAAGCCTTGCTGACCTACGGCACGATCAAGGCCTGGGAGGCCCTGCGTACGCTGGCCAACGAGGATGCGGACAATCCGTCCGCGTCGTGCAAACCGTTTTCCGCCGATCGCAGCGGTCTGGTGCTGGGTGAAGGCGCTGCCATGGTGGTGCTTGAGGACCTGGAAAGTGCGCTCGCCCGCGGTGCCCGCATCTACGCCGAGATCATCGGTTACGGCAGCAGCAACGACTCGTCGCACATCACGCAGCCGTCGGTCGAAGGACAGGCGCGCGCGATGCGCCGCGCGCTTGCCGATGCCGGCATCACCGCCGACCGGCTGGACTACATCAATGCCCACGGCACCGGCACCAAGCTCAATGACGCCACTGAAACCGCGGCCATCAAGCAGGTCTGTGGCACGAACATTCCGGTGAGTTCGACCAAATCCATGCATGGCCACCTGATGGGGGCGGCAGGCGCGGTCGAGTTCGTCGCCTGCCTGATGGCGCTGGAAAAGCAGGCGCTGCCGCCCACTGCGCATCTGGCGCAGCCCGACCCGGAATGTGACCTGGATTACATCCCCAACGTCGGTCGGGAGAACGTGCGGGTGAATACCGTGATGTCGAATTCCTTCGCGTTCGGCGGTACCTGCGGGGTTCTCATCGCGCGCAAGCCCTGATGCGCGCGCCCCTGCACAACCTGATCGAGCCGCCCGGCCTGATCCGGCACTTTCTCGACC
>DATCUL010000126.1:0-7542 GCA_036567405.1 Methyloversatilis sp.
TTCGTCGGGCGGAATGCCCGGTCCGCTGTCGGCGACGCGCAGCCAGCACGGCCGGTCGGCATCGCCCGCTTCGACCGTGACATCGACGCGACCGCCTTCCGGCGTGTAGCGGATGGCGTTGTCGATCAGATTGCCGATCAGGGTGCGCAGCGAGGCGGCGTCGCCGCTGACCGACAGGCTGTCGTCCAGCTGTCCGGCGCCCAGATCGATGTGGCGTGCCAGTGCCAGCGGTGCGTGGTCGGCCAGGCTCTGCCGCGCGATGTCGGCCGGCACCAGCCGGACGAAGGCGCTGCCTGCACCGGAACCCGGTTCCTGCCGCGCCAGCGTCAGCAGTTGCTGCACCATGTGCGTGGTGCGCTGCAGACCGGAACGCAGTTCGGCCAGCGCGGCCTCGCGTGACTCGCCGTCGCTGGCCCGTTCCAGCAGTTGCAGCTGTATCTGCAGTGCGGTCAGCGGCGTGCGCAGTTCGTGTGCGGCGTCGGCGACGAAGGCGCGCTGCGCCGCCAGTGCCCGGTCGAGCCGGCCGAGCAGGCTGTTCAGTGCCGTGACCAGCGGTCGCGCCTCGTCCGGCACGCCGGCCACGTCCAGCGTGTCGAGCGAGTCGGGGCGTCGTTTGCCGACCTCACCGGCCAGCCGTTCCAGCGGTCGCAGCCCGCGGCCGACCAGATACCAGATCAGTGCGGCAAGCAGGGGCACCACGGCCAGCAGCGGTATCAGCGTGCGCAGTGCTGCGTCGGCCGCCAGGTGGCTGCGCGCCGCCATCGGCTGCGCGATCTGTATCACCCGGTCCTGCAGCGGAATTGAAAACACCCGCCAGTCGCCCTCCGAAGTGGCGACCGTGGTGTAGCCGTACTGGGCGAGTGCGGGCAGCACGCTGTGTGGATGTGACAGATAGAGCCGCACGCCCTCGCTGTCCCAGATCTGGATGACGAAATCGAACGCTTCCTCGGGGGGCGTCAGCGGCGGTGCCGACGGCGGGCCGAAGCTCTGGTCGCGCAGTGACAGCGCGAACTGGCGCAGGTGGTAGTCCATCAGCGCGTCTATTTCCTGGCGCGCCGCATGGTAGGTGGCGAAGCCGCCGATCGCGAACATGACGACGATGGCGCCGAGCAGGTAGAGCAGCAGGGTGCGACGCAGCGAGCTCACGGCTGCTCCGGCATGTAGTAGCCGACGCCGCGCAGGTTGCGGATGCGTTCGGCGCCCAGCTTGCGGCGCAGTGCATGGATGTGCACCTCGACCGCGTTGCTTTCCACCTCCTCGTCCCAGCCATACAGCCTTTCCTCGAGCTGGGTACGCGACAGCGGACGGCCTGGCTGTTCCATCAGCGCGCACAGCAGCGAGAATTCACGAGCCGACAGGCGTACCGGTTCGCCGTCCAGCGTCACCACGTGGCTGGCCGGATCGACCTGCAGCGTGCCGAGCGTCAGCAGCGGCGTGCTCTTGCCACGCTGGCGGCGCAGCAGCGCACGCACGCGCGCCCCCAGTTCGTCCAGGTCGAAGGGTTTGACCAGATAGTCGTCGGCCCCGGCATCCAGTCCGCGGATACGGTCGCTGATCGTGTCGCGTGCGGTCAGCACGAGCACCGGCAGCGTGTTGCCTGCCGCGCGCAGCCGTTGCAGCAGCTCGATGCCGTCGCGCCGCGGCAGACCGAGGTCGAGCAGCAGCAGTTCGTACGGGTGATCCTGCACCGCCAGCTCGGCCGCCATGCCGTCACGCACCCAGTCGACCGTGTAGCCGTCCTGGCGCAGCGCCCGCTGCACGCCGGCGCCGATCATCGCGTCGTCCTCGATCAGCAGCAGTCTCATCGGATGTTCATCCTCGGTCTCCGGTGCCGGAACGATGCAAGGTCGCCGGAACGTGTCGCCTGGGTGGAAGCGTCGGGTGCTGCGAGTGCCTGTTCATGCTGTCCTTGTCCGCACGGTCGGTTGCGCAGCCGGGATATTGCCCCTTCCATGGCACTCGGGGGCGATTGCCACACACCGGAATTCTGTACCGATGGTCCGGAACGCCCGTGCGGAAAAGCCGACCGGTCGTCACCCGGTGTCCGATGCTGCGATCGACGCAAAGGTGGCTCTTGAAATAGCAACATGGCGCCACTATTATTAGCACTCGTTGGCAGTGAGTGCTAACACGGTGAGCGCCGTGTCCTGCTGCCCGAACGGTTTCAATGTCGCGACTGGGTTCGCACTTTCAATTCTCAAGGAGTCATTGCATGAAAATCCGTCCCTTGCACGACCGCGTACTGGTCAAGCGTCTGGAAGAAGAGCGCAAGACTGCTTCCGGCATCGTGATTCCCGATTCCGCCACCGAAAAGCCGGATCAGGGCCAGATCATCGCCGTCGGCACCGGCAAGATCCTGGAAGACGGCAAGGTTCGCCCGCTGGCCGTGAAGGCCGGTGATCGCGTGCTGTTCGGCAAGTACTCGGGCCAGACCGTGAAGGTCGATGGCGAAGAGCTGCTGGTCATGCGCGAAGAAGACATCATGGGCGTGGTCGAGGCCTGATCGCTTCCCAGCCCCACTCAATCGTTAATCCGGAGAATTTCATATGGCTGCAAAGCTCGTACTGTTCGGCGATGATGCCCGTGCAAAGATCGTCAATGGCGTCAACGTCCTGGCCAACGCGGTCAAGGTGACCCTGGGCCCGAAGGGCCGCAACGTGGTGCTGGAGCGCTCGTTCGGCGCCCCGACCGTGACCAAGGACGGCGTGTCCGTCGCCAAGGAAATCGAGCTGAAGGACAAGTTCGAGAACATGGGCGCCCAGCTGGTCAAGGAAGTCGCCTCGCGTACCTCCGACAACGCCGGTGACGGCACCACGACCGCCACCGTGCTGGCCCAGGCCATCGTGCGCGAAGGCTTCAAGTACGTCGCAGCGGGCTTCAACCCGACCGACCTGAAGCGCGGCATCGACAAGGCTGTCTCGGCCATCGTCACCGAAATCAAGAACATTTCGAAGCCGACGACCACCAGCAAGGAAATCGCCCAGGTCGGTTCGATCTCGGCCAATTCCGACACCGATATCGGCACCATCATCGCCGACGCGATGGACAAGGTGGGCAAGGAAGGCGTCATCACCGTCGAAGACGGCAAGAGTCTGAACAACGAACTGGAAGTGGTCGAAGGCATGCAGTTCGACCGCGGCTACCTGAGCCCGTACTTCATCAACAATCCGGACAAGCAGATCGCCGTTCTGGACAACCCGTTCGTGCTGCTCCACGACAAGAAGATCAGCAACATCCGCGATCTGCTGCCGGTGCTGGAACAGGTTGCCAAGGCCGGTCGTCCGCTGCTGATCATCGCCGAGGACATCGAAGGCGAAGCGCTGGCCACGCTGGTGGTCAACAACATCCGCGGCATCCTGAAGACCGTTGCGGTCAAGGCGCCTGGCTTCGGCGACCGCCGCAAGGCCATGCTGGAAGACATCGCCATCCTGACCGGCGGCACGGTGATCGCCGAGGAAGTCGGCCTGACGCTGGAAAAGGCCACGCTGCAGGATCTGGGCCAGGCCAAGCGCATCGAAGTGGGCAAGGAAGAAACGACCATCATCGACGGTGCCGGCACCGAAGATGCGATCACCGCCCGCGTCGCCAACATCAACACGCAGATCGACGCCGCGACGTCGGACTACGATCGTGAAAAGCTGCAGGAACGCAAGGCCAAGCTGGCCGGCGGCGTTGCGCTGATCAAGGTCGGTGCCGCGACCGAAGTCGAAATGAAGGAAAAGAAGGCCCGCGTCGAAGACGCGCTGCACGCAACCCGCGCAGCCGTCGAGGAAGGCATCGTGGCCGGTGGCGGCGTGGCCCTGCTGCGCGCCCGTTCCTGCATCAAGGACCTGAAGGGTGACAATGCCGATCAGGACGCCGGCATCAAGATCGTGCTGCGCGCGATCGAGGAGCCGCTGCGCCAGATCGTTCAGAACGCTGGTGACGAGCCGTCGGTCGTGGTGGCCAAGGTGCTGGAAGGCAAGGGCAACTTCGGCTACAACGCCGCCAACGGCACCTACGGTGACCTGGTTGAACTGGGCGTGCTGGACCCGGCCAAGGTGACCCGCTCGGCACTGCAGAACGCCGCATCGGTTGCCGGCCTGATCCTGACCACCGACGCACTGGTGGCCGAACTGGCCGAAGACAAGCCGGCCGGCGGCATGCCGGGTGGCATGGGCGGTATGGGCGGCATGGGCATGGACATGTAATGTCCGTGGCGGTCGTCGCAAGGCGACCGCAGCCGGTGCTTCCGAAAAAAACCCGCGCAAGCGGGTTTTTTTTCATCTGCCGCATTTGCAAACGTTTGCGTCGGATTGACCCGGCCGACCCGGCGGACGACAGCAGCGGGCGCGGAGAAAAGCGAGGGAAAAAGGTGGCGGGGGGTGTCCAGTGCAGGGTATGGACACCCCCCGGGGCCAGCGCCGGCTTTGGCTGGCCAGGCCCCCGATGACCAAAGGAAGAAGAACAGGGCCATCAGACTATTCTTGCGCGCTTACATCTCCCTTACACTCCGTGACGGGTGACGGTCGTCACCCGTCACGGGCGCAACAGACGTTCACCGAGGAGAAGGCCGCGAGGCCGAACATGCCATGCATATCCTGCTTGCCGAGGACGATCCGGTCATCTCAGACGCTGTGGTGCGTGCGCTGCGCCGTGCCGGTTACGCGGTCGATAGTGTGGCCAGCGGCAGCGAAGCGGATGCGGTGCTGCACGGCCAGTCCTTCGATCTCGCGATCATCGACCTCGGGTTGCCGCGGCTCTCCGGCATCGAGGTGATCAGGCGGATGCGCGCGCGAAAGTGCGTGGCCCCGATACTGATACTGACCGCGCAGGACGGCATAGAGGAGCGCGTGCGCGGGCTGGACGCCGGCGCCGATGACTACATGTGCAAGCCGTTCGCGCTGCCGGAACTCGAGGCGCGCGTGCGTGCGCTGACGCGACGGGGCACCGGCATGCCGACTCGCATCGAGATCGGGCCGCTGTCCTATGACCAGGCGGACCACGTCGCCACGGTCAATGGCCAGACGATCGAACTGTCGGCGCGCGAAACGGCGCTGCTCGAAGTGCTGCTGCTGCGTGCCGGACGGCTGGTCAACAAGGAACAACTGGTTGATCACCTGTGCGGCTGGGGTGAGGAAGTCAGCAACAATGCGATCGAGGTCTATGTGCACCGCCTGCGCAAGAAGATAGAACACAGTGGCCTGCGCATCGTCACCCTGCGCGGCCTGGGGTACTGCCTGGAACGGCCGGATGCCATCGCGTGAGAAGCTGAAGCAGCGTCGCCGGATTGCCGAAGAAAGGGCCAAGGTCGAGCACAACTCGCTGTTCGGTGAAATCCTCGACTGGATGCTGGCGCCGCTGATGTTCGTGTGGCCGATCAGCATCGCCATCATCCACAGCGTCGCCGACGACATTGCGCACGCGCCCTACGACAAGGTGCTGGGTGACAGCGTCTATGAACTGAGCCGCCAGGTCCGCTTCACGCCGGTCGGCGCCATTTTCGTCAAGCCGCCGCAGATGCGGGATCTCTTTCACATCGACGGCGAGGACATCATCTATTACCAGGTGCTGGGTGGCGGCGGGGAGCTGCTGGCCGGTGACACCGAAATCCCGGATGTTCCCGAGGACAAGCCGTGGAAGCCCGGCGAGCTGTATTTTCGCGCCGGTCGTGTCAACAACGAGGACGTGCGCATCGGCTACATGTTCCAGCCGGTCACCACCATTCCCGGCTCCTACGTGACAGTGCAGGTGGCGGAAACGCTGAACAAGCGCGAGGCGCTCACCTCACGCATCCTGTCCGGCGTGCTGCTGCCGCAGTTCGTCATCATTCCGCTGGCCGTCGTGCTGGTCTATTTCGGCCTGGCGCGCGGCCTGAGACCGCTGAACCGCCTGCAGCAGGTGATCGAGAGACGGCGGCCGACCGATCTGTCGCCGATCGACATCCGACGCACGCCGGAAGAGCTGCGTCCGCTGATCAATGCGCTCAACGACATGATGCTGCGCCTGGAAACCAATCTGGTCGCACAGCAGCGCTTCATCGCCGACGCCGCACACCAGATGCGCACGCCGCTGACCGGCCTGAAGAGCCAGGCCGAGCTGGCGCTGCTGGAGCACGATCCGGCGCAGATACGTGCCTGCATGGAGCATATCTTCGCCAGCGCGACGCGCTCGGCCCACCTGATCAACCAGCTGCTGGCCCTGGCGCGCGCCGAAGCCAGCACCGAAAAGATCCACGCAGTGGAGCGGCTCGAACTGAACGCGCTGGTCGAAAGCCAGATCGCCGAATGGGTGCCCGCCGCGCGCATGCGCCGCATCGACATCGGCTTCGAACGCGCCCACGCGCCGCTCTACGTCGACGGCAATCCGGTGCTGCTGACCGAAATGTTCAAGAACCTGATCGACAACGCGATCAAGTACACGCCGGTCGGCGGTGTCGTGACAGTGCGCCTGATCGCCGACATCCGGGCTGTGTTCGAAGTCGAGGACTCCGGACCGGGCGTGCCGCCCGAAGACCGGCAGCGGGTGTTCGAGCGCTTCTATCGTGTGCTTGGCACGCAGGCCGAAGGATCCGGGCTGGGGCTGCCCATCGTGCGCGAGATCGCCGAGCTCCATCGCGCCGATGTCGAGCTGCTCGATGCGCACGGCGCTTCGGGGCTGATCGTCCGCGTGTCATTCCCTCGCGTGATGCCCGATGCGCCGCTGCTTGCCGTGGCCCCGGACTGGTCGTCCAGCGGCAACGGACTCGATCCCTAGCAGGAGCCGGCGTGGATGCCCCCGAATTTGCCCTCAGGGTGGTTGTTGCGCTCAAGGGGCTCAACGAACTCGTGATGCTGACGCTGATCGGCCAGGCCGCGTTGTGGCTGCTGGCCGGCCGCAGCCGCCACACGAATCCGGTCTATGCGGCGTTCAACATCGTCGGTGCACGCGTGCTCCGCACGTGCCGCCGGATTACGCCCTCGCGCGTGCCCGACCGCCTCATCCCGCTGATCGCTGCGCTCTGGCTGCTACTGATAGAAGTGTTGCTGATCGCAGCCAAGATCCATCTGGTGCTCGGGCGTTGAGCCGGCTTGTTCATCTGGAGATGGTTGTGCCGATCATCACGGAAATCCATCCGCTGCTCGTGCCCGCTACAGTGCGGGGCACCTGCCACGCCCATTTCCTTTGACAGCGCCCGTGTCAGGCATTAATATCGCGGCCTCGCGTGGCTAGGTAGCTCAGTTGGTAGAGCAGCGGATTGAAAATCCGCGTGTCGGCAGTTCGATTCTGCCCCTGGCCACCACGCACACAGGCCGGTTCCCGCCTACAGGCGCGAACCGGCTTTTCTTTTCTACGAATGGCGTCCCCTCACAGAATTGGCACCGCAGTCCCGCCCGCACGGAAGTCATTGTTTCTGAGTGATTTCTTGCCCTGCGGCACCTGCAGTTTCAGACTGCTTCGATCATCCCGTGGCAGCATAGGGTGCGGTTCGGTCTGGCCTGATGACAGCTTGCCCGCCCGCTGGAAGTGAGATTGAGACTAATCGGGCAGGACGCGCGTTCGCGTCGAGAAAACTTACACTTC
>DATCUL010000127.1:0-3002 GCA_036567405.1 Methyloversatilis sp.
CGCTGCGCTGGCCGCAGCCTCACCCGGCGCGCTCGGCGGGCTGCGCGGTCTGGTACATCTGCGCGCGGTACTGCAGTCGGTCGGTGCGCTGGTACTGTCCGAGCAGGTCGCAGTCGGGAATGCCGCCACCGCCTTCACCGACGAAGGCCGGCTGACCGACGAGCGCATGCAGCAGATGCTCGACAAGACCGCCGCGCGGCTGGTCGACGTCGCATTGCGGCTGCGCGACTGAACGCCCGGCCATCGTCCGGCGCCGGCACCCGTGGTGCCGGTCGGGTGCCCGACGACGACACCACGCCGGCCGCTGTCGTTCCTGCCGACCTGCATCAACACTGCAGGCCGGCATCTGATGCATGCTTGATCATGGACGTCCAAACCGGCCTGCCACATCTGCAACCCATCCTGCTGTTTCTGGCCATCGCCGGTCTGGTGATGCCGCTGCTCGCACGTGCGCGCGTCAGTCAGGTGGCGGCTTTCCTGGTCATCGGAGCGCTGGTCGGTCCGAATGGTCTGGGCCGGCTTGCAGCGGGCCGGCCGTGGCTGTCGCCGCTGACCATCGCCGACGGCCAGGGTGTGCAGGTGCTGGCCGAACTGGGTGTCGTGTTCATGCTGTTCGTGATCGGCCTGGAATTGCCGGCCCCCCAGCTGTGGTCCTTGCGACGCTGGGTGCTCGGCGTCGGCAGCCTGCAGTGGCTGGGCTGCGGTGCGCTGATCGGCGGCGTCGCGCTTGCTTTCGGCAACGGTCACGAGGCGGCACTGGTTCTCGGGCTCGGGCTCGCGATGTCGTCCACCGCCGTGGTGATGCAGCTGCTCGCTGAATCGGGGCAGACACGCTCGACCGTCGGACGCATGAGTTTTGCCGTGCTGCTGCTGCAGGATCTGGCGGTGGTGCCGCTGCTCATCCTGCTCGGCCTGCTCGGTGCGGGCGGTGGCACCGACGGCGATTTCCTCATGCTGTTGCTGACCGCGCTCGGCAAGGCTGCCGTTGCCGTCGTGCTCATCCTGCTGCTCGGACGCAATGTGCTCACGCCCTTGTTCCGGCGGGTTTCGGTCACCACGCAGGCCGACAGCTTCATGGCGCTCACGCTGCTGGCCACGTTGGGCGTGGCAGCCTTGACCGGCGTCGCGGGTCTGTCGATGGCGCTGGGCGCCTTTCTGGCGGGTCTGATGCTGGCTGAGACCGAATACCGGCACGCCGCGCTGCTCGCCATCGAACCGTTCAAGGGCCTGCTGATGGGCCTGTTCTTCGTGTCGGTCGGCATGAGCCTCGACCCGCTGGACGTGGTCGGGGAAGCCGGATGGCTGGTGGCTTCGGTGCTCGGTCTGTACGCGATCAAGAGCGCGACCATGTACGGTCTGTTCCGCTGGGCGGGCCTGCCCCGTGGTGACGCTGCGGAAGCCGCGCTGCTGCTCGGTCAGGCCGGAGAGTTCGCGCTCATCGTGATCGGCATCGCAATGACCTCGGGCCTGCTGGCCGGACCGGTCGGCAACTTCATGCTGCTGGTGACCACGTTGAGCATGTTCATCACGCCTCTGGCGGCCGGCGCCGGGCGTGCACTGCATCGGCACATCGACCGCAGCGGCAACGAACTGCCATCGATCGAGGGGCTGCCCGACAGCGAAGGCGTGGTCATCATCGCCGGCTTCGGCCGGGTCGGTCAGCAGGTGGCGAAACTGCTGGAACGTGCCGACATCCGCTGGCTGGCCATCGAGCGGCATGTGGCAGCGGTCGCAAGGCACCATGCAAACGGCCTGCCGGTCATCGTCGGCGATGCTGGCCGGCCGTCGCTGCTGCATCACCTGGGCGCCGGACAGGCACGGGCCATCGTTGTCACGATGGACGATCCAGCCGGTGCGCGCCACGTCGTACGCAGCCTGCGGGCGGAATTTCCGTCGTTGCCGCTGATCGCCCGCGCGCGCGACGGTGCTCATGCGACCGAACTGCTGCAGGCGGGTGCCAGCGAGGTGATACCGGAAGCGCTCGAGGCCGCACTCCAGATGGGCGCCCACGTGCTGGCGCGCGTCGGCGTCGAGGCGGACATCAGCAACGCACTGATCTCCGCGGAACGCGTCAGCGCGTCCTGATACGCGCGCCGCGCCCGCAGCCGATCAGGGCTTGACGCCTGGCGGCAGCGCGGGCTTTGCCTCGGTGGCCGATGGCGGCAGATGATCATGCCCCTCGACGGCCGGGTGCTCGTAGCCGGCATGCACCTTGTGGTGCGATGGCTCGACACCGGGCGGCAATGCCGGCTTGTCCTCAGTGGCCAGTGGCAGCGGGTGATCGTGACCTTCAACCGCCGGGTGTTCGTATCCCGCGTGAACCTTGTGATCGGCGGGATGTACGCCGGGCGGCAGTGCAGGCTTGCCGACGATGTTGGCCGGCTTCTTGCCCTGCACCGCGTTTGCCGGATGTTCCGAACCGGCATGGCCGGTGGCGTCATCGGCCCAGGCACCGCTACTCACTGCAAGACCGAGCGCAGCGACAATCAGTACGCTTTTCATGATGGCTTCCTTCCGGGTGATGTGTGACTGAAATCAGTCTGCGCCTCGTGACGGGCGCTCCGTTTGACTTTCCTCAAGACGTTGTGCGGCGCAGCATCGCGGCTTCAGGGCACACTACGCAGTACCATGAACAGTGCTTCCATGCCGATTGTTTTCCTGCACGCCAACGGCTATCCAGCAGGAGTTTATCGGGCTTTCCTCGACGAACTCCAGCTTCGACATCCGGTATGTGCCATTGACGTGATCGGACTCGACCCGGTCCATCGCCCGGGGCCGGGCTGGCAGCGCATGCTGACCCAGGTCGTCGCCCACGTCGAGGCACTGGCCGACGAGCGGGTGGCGCTGGTCGGACATTCGATGGGTGGCTACCTTGCGGCGATGGCGGCGGTGCGTCTTCCGGAACGGGCGGCACAGGTGGTGCTGATCGACTCTCCCGTCGTGCTGGGCTGGCGCGGCGCCATCGTCTCCGCGGCGCGCGCGACCGGCATGAGCTGGCGCCT
>DATCUL010000128.1:0-1783 GCA_036567405.1 Methyloversatilis sp.
GGCCACCGTCAGACCGTCGCCAGTTGCGCGCGCAGCGCGCCGATCACGCTGTCGTAGTGGTGCGGGTCGGTGTCCAGGCCGGCACCGAACACGGCCGAGCCGGCGACGAAGGTGTCGGCCCCGGCGCGCGCGATGTCCGCGATGTTGTCCACCTTCACGCCACCATCGATTTCCAGACGGATGCGCCGGCCGGTGCGGGCTGCGTAGTCATCCAGCTTCGCACGCGCCGCGCGCAGCTTGTTCAGCGTTTCCGGAATGAAGCTCTGGCCGCCGAAGCCGGGGTTCACCGACATCAGCAGCACCAGGTCGAGCCGGTCCATCACGTGATCGAGGTGATGCAGCGGCGTCGCCGGGTTGAACACCAGCCCGGCCTGGCAGCCGTGATCACGGATCAGCGCCAGCGAGCGGTCGATGTGCTCGGAAGCCTCCGGATGGAAGGTGATCACGTTGGCACCGGCCTTGGCGAAGTCGGGAATGATGCGGTCGACCGGCTTGACCATCAGATGCACATCGATCACCGCATCGGTGTGCGGGCGCAACGCCTGGCAGACCAGCGGGCCTATCGTCAGATTGGGCACGTAATGGTTGTCCATCACGTCGAAGTGGATCCAGTCGGCACCGGAGTCGATGACGTCGCGCACTTCCTGGCCGAGCCGGGCGAAATCGGCGGACAGCAGGCTGGGGGCGATCAGGAAATCGGGGGCTGAAGAATGACTCACTGGCGGGGCTCCGGATGACAGAACACGGATTGTATCGGCTCCGGGTACCGGCCCGCTCGCACGCCCGATCATCCTGCGCTTGCCGCATCATGAGACTTCGGTTAAATAGAGGCCATGTCAGAAGCGAACAAATACGAAGCCAAGGTGGCGGTGCAGACGCGCTACGTCGAGGACCAGTCCGATCCGGAAGAGGCGCGGTACATCTTTTCCTATACGGTAACCATCACCAATACGGGCACCGTGCCGGCTCAGCTGATCAGCCGGCACTGGATCATCCTCGACTCGGCCGAGACCGAGCAGCAGATACGCGGGCTGGGCGTGATCGGACAGCAGCCGCTGATCAAGCCGGGCGAGAAATTCGAGTACACCAGCGGATGTGCGCTGAACACGCCGGTCGGCACGATGCGCGGCAGCTACCAGATGGTGGCCGAGGACGGCACGCATTTCGACGCCGAAATCCCCGAATTCACGCTGGCCATGCCGCGCATCCTGCACTGAACGGCGCGCGGGGCGGCCCATGTCCCTCGCCACGTCCTATACGCGGCTGGCACCGCTCTACGACGGCGTGGTCGAGGCGGCCTCGCGCAATGCCCGCCGCACCAGCCTGGGCGCCCTGCCCCGGGCGCGCTCCGAAGTCCTGCTGTGCGGAGTAGGTACCGGGCTGGATCTGCCCTGGCTGCCGGCCGGCCACCGCTACACCGGCATCGACTTCAACCGCGCCATGCTCGCGCGCAGCCTGCCGCGGGCCGACGGGCTCGATTACACGCCGGTGCTCGGCGACGCGATGCAACTGCCATTCGCCGACGCCAGCTTCGACTGCACGGTGCTGCACCTGATCGTCGCCGTGGTGCCCGATGGCGCCGCCTGCCTTGCAGAAGCGGCGCGCGTGACCCGTGCCGGTGGTTCGATACTGGTGCTGGACAAATTCCTCTCGCCCGGACGCCCGGCGCCGCTGCGCCGCCTGCTGTCGCCGCTGGCCGCCCGCCTGGCCACGCGTCTGGACGTCGCGTTCGAGCCACTGCTGCCAGGGTTGCCGCTGACCGTCACCAGCGACGAACCGGCTG
>DATCUL010000129.1:0-10834 GCA_036567405.1 Methyloversatilis sp.
GCCGGCGCGCAGTTGCTGGCCGTGCTCAATGCCTCGCCCTTCCACCTGAACAAACCGGTAACGCGTGAACAGGTGCTGGCGGCCCGCATCGCGGCGACCGGCATTCCGGCGGTGTACTGCAATCTGGTCGGCGGCCAGGACGAACTGGTGTTCGACGGCGCCTCCTTCGCGCTGGACCGCACAGGCCAGCTGGCGTGGCGTGCACCGCATTGCCGCGAGCACCTGCACGTGGTCGAGCTGCGCGACGGCGACATCGCGGTCGGCACGCTGCCGCCGGAGACGCCGGTGGAGCAGGACTGCTACGAGGCTCTGGTGCTCGGCGTGCGTGACTATCTGGGCAAGAACCGTTTCGACAAGGCTTTGATCGGCCTGTCCGGCGGCGTCGATTCGGCACTGACGCTGTGCATCGCGGTCGATGCGCTCGGCGCCGACCGCGTGCGTGCGGTGATGATGCCGTCGCCCTATACCGCGCAGATGAGTCTGGACGATTCGCGCGAACTGATCGCCAATCTCGGCGTGCGTTACGATGAAGTGTCGATCGCGCCGGCGATGGACACCTTCGACCGCATGCTAGCGCCGTTGCTGGGTGACACCGTAGCCGACGCGACCGAAGAGAACATCCAGGCGCGCTCGCGCGGGCTGATGCTGATGGCGCTGTCGAACAAGACCGGCGCCATCGTGCTGACCACCGGCAACAAGAGCGAAATGGCGGTCGGCTACGCCACGCTGTACGGCGACATGGCGGGCGGCTTCGCCGTGATCAAGGACATCTACAAGACCTTCGTCTATCGCCTGTGCGCCTGGCGCAACGGTGTCAGGCCCGACATCCCGCAGAACATCCTGACCCGCGCGCCGTCGGCCGAACTCCGTCCCGGCCAGACCGACCAGGACAGCCTGCCGCCCTACGAGGTACTCGATGCCATCATCGAGGCCTACATGGAACGCGACGAATCACCGCGCCGCATCATCGCCGAGGGCTTTGCCGAAGCCGACGTCAGGCGGGTGGTCGGCCTGCTGCGCCGCAATGAGTACAAGCGCCGTCAGGCGCCGCCCGGTGTGCGCGTGACCGAACGCGGTTTCGGCAAGGACTGGCGTTACCCGATCACCAACCGCTACGTCGACGAGTACTGACCGGATCCGCGGCGGCGAAGGCCGGCAGGCAGTTGTGCAGCACTGCGCGCGGCGGCTGCATCGCGCTCCGGAACGCCAAAATTCATCCCCTCCGCTAGGGTGGAGGGCGGGCTGAGCCCTTATACTTCGAGAACTGTCGGTGAGGAGACAAAATGAAGAAGATCGAAGCAGTCATCAAGCCTTTCAAACTCGATGAAGTCCGCGAAAGCCTGTCGGAAGTCGGGATCACCGGCCTGACGGTGACCGAAGTGAAGGGTTTCGGGCGCCAGAAAGGGCATACCGAGCTGTACCGCGGTGCCGAGTACGTCGTCGATTTTCTGCCCAAGATCAAGATCGAGGTGATCGTTGCGGACGAGACCGTAGACCGCGCGATCGAAGCCATCATCAAGGCGGCGCGCACCGGCAAGATCGGTGACGGCAAGATATTCGTGATGCCGGTCGAGCAGGTCGTGCGGATCCGCACCGGCGAATCCGGCGAAGACGCGATCTGATTTCCGTCTGATCCGGTCCGGGGGCAGGGCACGCGCCCTGCCTGCCGCTCACGCAGGTCTGAGCAGCACCATCAATGCGCCGGCACCCCCCTCGTGCGGACGCGCCTGGCAGAAGGCCAGCACCTCCTGGCGATGCATCAGCCAGCCCAGCACCAGCCCCTTGAGTACCGGTTCGCGTCCGGGCGAGCCCAGTCCCTTGCCGTGTATCACGCGCACGCAGCGCAGGCCGCGGCGGTGCGCGTCATGCAGGAACTCGACCACGAAGTCGTGCGCCGCGTCGCGCGTCGCACCGTGCAGGTCAAGCTGTCCCTGCGACACCCAGCGTCCGCGGCGCAGGTCGCGCAGCACCTGGCGTGTCAGCCCGGCCCGCAGAAAAGACGGTTCTTCGCCGCCCTCGAGTCGCAGGTCCACTGACAGCGGTCCGCGGATCGCTTCGGCCAGCACCGACATGTCGTCGGCTTCACGCTGAACCGGCCAGGCGCGCGGCGGCGGTGTCTCGAGCAGCACGCGGTCGGTGTACAGCCGCTGCACGCCTTCGACCGCCTTGCGAAACAGCGCGATGTCTTCCTCATTCAGCGCCGCCGGCGCCGGATGGCGGCGCCTCTTGCCGGACGACATCGCGCGTACCCGGGCCGACGCCTCAGGCCAGACCGAGGCTGTCCAGGTAGCGTTCGGCGTCGAGCGCGGCCATACAGCCGGTGCCGGCACTGGTGACCGCCTGGCGATAGACGTGGTCCTGCACGTCGCCGGCCGCGAACACGCCCGGAATGCTGGTTGCCGTTGCGTTGCCGGCGCGGCCAGCCTGGGTCACGATGTAGCCGTTCTCCATCTCCAGCTGACCTTCGAACAGCGCAGTGTTCGGCTTGTGGCCGATGGCGATGAACACGCCGGAAAGCGGGATGTCCTCGGTCTTGCCGTCGAGCGTCGACTTGATGCGCATGCCGGTGACGCCAGTCTTGTCGCCCAGCACCTCATCCAGCGTGCTGTGCCAGCGCAGCGTCACCTTGCCCTGCTGCGCCTTCTCGAACAGCTTGTCCTGCAGGATCTTCTCGGCGCGGAATTTTTCGCGCCTGTGCACCACGGTGACGTGGCGTGCGATGTTGGCGAGGTAGAGCGCTTCCTCGACCGCGGTATTGCCGCCGCCGATCACCGCCACATCCTGATTGCGGTAGAAGAAACCGTCGCAGGTGGCACAGGCCGAAACGCCCCGGCCGGCGAATGCCTCTTCCGACGGCAGGCCGAGGTACTGGGCGGTCGCGCCGGTTGCAATGATCAGTGCGTCGCAGGTGTATTCGCCGTTGTCGCCGATCAGCCGGATCGGCTTTTCGGTCAGGTGGGCAGTGTGGATGTGGTCGAACAGCATTTCAGTCTCGAAGCGCTCGGCGTGACGCTGGAAGCGCGCCATCAGGTCCGGACCCTGGACACCGTCGGCATCGGCCGGCCAGTTGTCGACATCGGTCGTGGTCATCAGCTGACCGCCCTGGGCGAGGCCGGTGATCAGCACGGGTTTGAGGTTGGCGCGAGCGGCGTAGACGGCGGCGGTGTAGCCGGCCGGGCCCGAGCCCAGAATGATGAGACGCGAATGTCGAGCAGCCATGACAGGATTCCGGTGAGGTGGAAGGGTGGCGGTTTCGGTGACGAATGATGCGGCCGGCGAGCCGGCGGATGCAGGCGGGCGGATTATAGCGAGCCGGCATCGGGACGCCTGCCCTCAAGTTTGTGTGTCCTCTGGCCGATACACCCCACAGATATTGGGGCGAATTGTTTCGAGCGTGAAAAAGTCCCTATAATCAGGGCCGCATCAGTGTTTGTGGCTCCAGTGCCTCCGGTTGCGCACGATGGCTCCGGGGAAATAGACCACAGGCGCGACGATCCATTCAAAGCGGCGCAGCCTGTACCAGTCCGGCATGCCCGCATCAGGAGGTCTTTCGATGGTAACGGCTCACCCCGTTTCAATAACCGCTCTGCGGACGTTCTCGATGTTCGGCGGTCTGCCCGACAGCTGCCTCGAGCCAGTCGCCAAAGTGGCGAACATGCGGCGTGTGCCGCGCGGTTCGATAGTCGTGCGGGCCGGCGACAAGACGGATTTCGTGTACCTCGTGCTGTCCGGAAGCCTGAAGGTACTGGTCAGCGACGAGGAAGGCCGGGAAGTCATCCTTTCGATGCTCGGCCCGGGCGAGCTGTTCGGCGAGATGGGGGTGCTCGACGACAACCCGCGTTCAGCCACGGTAGTGACGGTAGTGCCGAGCGACCTGATCGTGATTGCCAAGAGCGATTTCAAGCGTGTGCTGCAGGAGAACTTCGAAGTGTCGATGTTCATCATGCGAAATCTGGTGGCCCGGCTGCGTACCGCCGACCGCAAGATCGAAAGCCTGGCGCTGATGGACGTCTATGGCCGCGTGGCGAGGCTGCTGCTCGAGATGGCCGACGAGGTCAATGGCGAGAAGGTGGTCAACCGCAAGATTTCCAAGCAGGACATCGCGAAAATGATCGGTGCATCGCGTGAAATGGTGTCCCGCGTGATGAAGGACCTGCATCTGCAGGGCCTGATCGAGGAAACGAACGGCAAGATCCATCTGCGCGAACGTCTCGAAGCGGTCTGAAACGAGTAAGGCTTTGTTTTGCGCGCGGGCCGCTGAAGCGGCCCGCGCCTTATAATCCGGGCTCGTTACCCTTCGGCCCCGCGCCATCTCCCCTGTGGCGAAAGACGCTCAGAACCTTCCCCTTCCCGAACGCATAGCGGCCGTGCTGCACGAGGCGCGCTGGCTGGTGCTCGCTGTCGTCTCGATCTATCTGGTCATGGCACTGGGCGGTTACGACCGCGCCGACCCCGGCTGGTCGCATGCCTCCTCCAGCGCCGTGCTGTCCAATCCGGCGGGACGTTTCGGCGCCTGGCTGTCCGATCTCGCGCTTTTCCTGTTCGGCCTGTCGGCCTGGTGGTGGGTGGCGCTGCTGATAGGCGGTTGCGTCTGGCTGTCGCGCGACGTTGATACGCGTGCCGATCGGCGTCCGATGTATGTGGCGCTCGGTGGTTTCCTCATGGTGCTGCTGGCCAGCAGTGCGCTCGAAGCAATCCGTTTCCACAGCCTGTCGGCTCAGTTGCCGGTCGGTCCGGGCGGCATGCTGGGCATCGAACTCGGGCGGCTGATCAGCCAGGCCTTCGGATTCACCGGTGGCACGCTGCTGTTGCTGGTGACGCTGTGCGTCGGCCTGAGCGGCATGACCGGCGTCACCTGGCTGAGCGCTTCGGAAAACGTGGGACGCTGGCTCGAACAGGGCTGGTTCGGCGCTCTCGGCGCGCTGTCACGCCGGCGCGACCGGCTGGTCGGGCAGCAGGTGGCCGAACAGCGCGAGGCAGTGGTCGAGGCCGAACGGCGCAAGCCGTCGCGCCGGCGCGAACCGTTGCGCATCGAGGTGCCGGAAGTCGAGGTGCAGAAATCCGAGCGTGTCGATCTCGAGCGCCAGCAGACATTGTTCGCCAACCTGCCGGGCTCGCTGCCGCCGCTGGCGCTGCTCGACGAGGCCAGGGCCGAGGTCGAGCCGCCCACTCCGGAGACGCTGGAACTCATTTCGCGCCAGATCGAGCGCAAGCTGGCCGACTTCAATGTCGAGGTGAAGGTACTGGCGGCCTATCCCGGCCCGGTCGTCACGCGTTACGAGATCGAGCCGGCCACCGGCGTCAAGGGCAGCCAGATCGTCGGTCTGGTGAAGGATCTGGCGCGTGCGCTGTCGGTCATCAGCATCCGCGTGGTCGAAACCATACCCGGCAAGAGCTGCATGGGGCTGGAGATTCCGAACGCGCGCCGGCAGATCGTGCGGCTGTCGGAAATACTCGGTTCGGTCGCCTATCACGACATGGCCAGCCCGCTGACCATGGCATTGGGCAAGGACATCGGTGGCCAGCCCATGGTGGCCGACCTGGCCCGCATGCCGCATGTGCTGGTCGCCGGCACCACCGGGTCGGGCAAGTCGGTGGCGATCAACGCGATGATCCTGTCGCTGCTTTACAAGGCCGAGCCGAACCGGGTCCGGCTGATCATGATCGATCCGAAGATGCTCGAACTGTCGGTCTATGAGGGCATCCCGCACCTGCTGGCGCCGGTCGTGACCGACATGCGCCATGCGGCGAATGCGCTGAACTGGTGCGTCGGGGAAATGGACCGCCGCTACAAGCTGATGTCCTCACTCGGCGTGCGCAACCTTGCGGGCTTCAATGCCAAGCTGCAGGAAGCGGAAAAGGCCGGCATGCCGCTGACCAATCCGTTCTCGATCACGCCCGAGACGCCGGAACCGATGCAGAACATGCCGATGATCGTGGTCGTGATCGACGAACTGGCCGACCTGATGATGGTCGCCGGCAAGAAGATCGAGGAACTGATCGCGCGGCTGGCGCAGAAGGCGCGTGCGGCGGGCATCCACCTGATACTCGCTACGCAGCGTCCGAGCGTCGATGTGATCACCGGCCTGATCAAGGCCAACATACCGACCCGCATCGCCTTCCAGGTGTCGAGCAAGATCGATTCGCGCACCATTCTCGACCAGATGGGCGCGGAAGCGCTGCTCGGCCAGGGCGACATGCTGTATCTGGCGCCGGGCACCGGACTGCCGATGCGCGTGCATGGTGCCTTCGTTGCCGACGGCGAGGTGCACAAGGTGGTCGAGCACCTGAAGAGTACCGGCGCGCCCGACTACGTCGAGGGTATTCTGACCGGCGCCGGTGATGACGACGGTGGCGAGCTGCAGCTCGAGGGCGCAGGGGGCGGCGCCGATGGTGAGGCCGATCCGCTGTACGATCAGGCGGTGGAAGTGGTACTGAAGACCCGTCGGCCGTCGATCTCGCTGGTGCAGCGTCACCTGCGCATCGGCTACAACCGTGCAGCCCGGCTGATCGAACAGATGGAACGTTCCGGCCTGGTGTCGCCGATGAACGCGACCGGCGGACGCGAAGTGCTGGCGCCGGCGCGCGAGGAATGAACATGACTTCAACCCTGCGCTCCCTGGTGGCGGCCGCCTGCATGCTGGTGCCGGCGTTGCCGGCATGCGCGGCCAGCGGCATCGAGCAGTTGCGCGCCTTCATCGACGCCACCCAGTCGGGACGCGCCAGTTTCGAGCAGAAGGTGACCGCGAAGTCGGGCCGCAAGACGCAGAACGCGAGCGGCACGATGGCCTTTTCGCGCCCGGGCAGGTTCCGCTGGACCTACGACA
Source organism: Methyloversatilis sp. (assembly GCA_036567405.1). GTDB lineage: Bacteria > Pseudomonadota > Gammaproteobacteria > Burkholderiales > Rhodocyclaceae > Methyloversatilis. Next base: position 6,828 of record DATCUL010000129.1, read on the forward strand.
AGCCGTACTACCAGCTGCTGGTCGGCGACGGCGAGAAACTGTGGGTGCACGACCGCGACCTGAACCAGGTGACGGTCAAGAAGCTAGGCGATGCGCTGGCCTCGACGCCGGCGGCACTGCTGGCCGGCCGCAACGAACTCGAACGCAACTTCGACCTGAAGGAGGGCGGCACCGAGGACGGCGTGGCCTGGGTCGATGCCCGGCCCAAGGTGGCCGAAGGCGGTTTCGAATCGGTGCGCATCGGCTTCGCCGACGGCGTGCTGCGCGGCATGGTGCTGCGCGACAGCTTCGGACAGACCACGCTGCTGCGCTTCACGCAGTTCGAGCGCAATCCGGCGCTCGACGCCGCACAGTTCCGCTTCACGCCGCCTGCAGGCGCCGACGTGATCGGTGACGACGTGAAGAAGTGAGCGACTCCGGCGGTGACTGACCTGTTCGGCATGCCGGACGAGCCGGCGTCGCCGGCGCGGGCGAATGCGACGGCGGCTGACGCGAAAAGCCAGGCCAACGCGCCGCTGGCCGAACTGCTGCGTCCGCGCACGCCGGACGAGGTGATCGGGCAGCAGCACCTGCTCTGGCCCGGCAAGCCGCTGCGCCTGGCCTTCCAGTCCGGTGTGCCGCATTCGATGATCCTGTGGGGCCCGCCGGGTGTCGGCAAGACCACGCTGGCCCGCCTGATGGCCGGTGCCTTCGACGCCGAGTTCATCGCGCTGTCGGCGGTGTTTTCCGGCGTCAAGGACATCCGTGAGGCGATGCAGCGCGCCGAGACGGTCGCTGCCAATACGGGCCGGCGCACCATACTGTTCGTCGACGAGGTGCATCGTTTCAACAAGGCGCAGCAGGATGCCTTCCTGCCCTATGTTGAGTCGGGCACGATCACCTTCATCGGGGCCACCACCGAAAACCCCAGCTTCGAGGTCAATTCGGCGCTGCTGTCGCGGGCCGCGGTCTATGTGCTGCAGAGCCTGTCGCCGGACGAGATGGGCGCGCTGTTCGACCGCGCCAGTGCCAGCGCGCTGGCCGGCCTGCACTTCGACGAGGACGCGCGTGCCCGGCTGATCGGTTTCGCCGACGGCGATGCCCGCAAGCTGCTGAACCTGATCGAACAGCTGGGCACCGCAGCGCGCACCGCGCATGTCGATCAGGTCGATGCCGCCTTCGTCGACAGCACGCTGTCGCGCAATCTGCGCCGCTTCGACAAGGGCGGCGACGCCTTCTACGACCAGATTTCGGCACTGCACAAGTCGGTGCGCGGCTCCAATCCCGATGCCGCGCTGTACTGGCTGGTGCGCATGCTCGACGGGGGTGCTGATCCGCTGTATCTGGGCCGGCGCATCGTGCGCATGGCGGTCGAGGACATCGGTCTGGCCGATCCGCGCGGGCTGGAGATATCGCTGCAGGCCTGTCAGACCTTCGAACGCCTCGGTTCGCCAGAAGGCGAACTGGCGCTGGCGCAGGCGGTGATCTTCCTCGCCTGCGCGGCCAAGTCCAACGCGGTCTACATGGCCTACAACGCGGCGCGGCGTTTCGTGGCCGAAGACGGTTCGCGCCCGGTGCCGCTGCACCTGCGCAACGCACCGACCAAAATGATGAAGAACATGGGATTCGGCGCCGAGTACCGCTACGCGCACGACGAGCAGGGCGGCTATGCGGCTGGTGAGCGCTATCTGCCTGATGGCATGGCCGACGTGCAGTGGTACCGGCCGACCGATCGTGGCATGGAGGCGAAGATCGCCGAAAAGCTCGACTGGCTGCGCGAGCAGGACCGCAAGGCGCGCGAAGGGAAGTAGGTGCCGGGCTCAGCCCGTGTGTCCGGAGCGATGGACGCGGCAGAACTGTTCGATCGCCGCCCGCGTGCGCTCCCGCTTTTCCATGTCGAGCGTCTGCACTGCCTGGGCTTCCGCATCGCGCAGGATGCGCAGCAGCAGGTCGACACCGCCGTCGCTCTGCAGCATCGCGCCGGCCAGCGTGGCGGCCAGCATCGTGGGCAGACCGGTGTACTCGGCGAGCACGCCGACTTCCAGTTCGCTCAGATTGCTGTGGTCGAGACAGTCCCGAAGTGAAAGCATGACATTTGATTCTGGGTGGAAAGGCTCATGCACTATACCGTTGCCGGCAGCGGCCGCTGTTAGAATTTTGCATTGCAACGTAACAGAGCGCCGCCGTCATCGCGATGCTGCGGCCGTCCGGTTTTTCCATTTGTCCGTATTTACCGCCACAGGTTTTCTCTCATGCTAGACGCCCAATTGCTGCGCAGCCAGCTCGTTTCCGTTCAGGAGCGCCTTGCCACGCGCGGCTTCGCGCTCGATGTCGCCCGTTTCCAGTCGCTCGAGGAAGAGCGCAAACGCATCCAGACCGATACCCAGGACCTGCAGGCGAAACGCAACGCCGCTTCCAAGCAGATCGGCCAGCTCAAGGCGAAGGGCGAGGATGTGACGGCGGTGATGGCCGAGGTGGCCGGACTGGGCGATGCACTGAAGGTGGGCGAGGAACGGCTGGCCGCACTGCTGGCGGACATCCAGATGTTCGTTGCGTCTCTGCCCAACCTGCCGCACGAATCGGTGCCGGTCGGCAAATCGGAAGCCGACAATGTCGAGGTGCTGCGCTGGGGTACGCCGCGCAGCTTCGATTTCCCGATCCGGGACCATGTGGATGTCGGTACCTCGCTCGGTGGCCTCGATTTCGAGACCGCGACCAAGATCAGTGGCGCCCGCTTCACGCTGTTGCGTGGCGGCATTGCGCGGATGCACCGCGCGCTCGCGCAGTTCATGCTCGACACGCACACGATCGAGCATGGTTACACCGAGCTTTACGCACCCTATATGGTCAACGCCGACAGCATGTTCGGTACCGGCCAGTTGCCGAAATTCGAGGAAGACCTGTTTGCCGTGCCGCGTGGTGACGGCGGCAAGTTCTACCTGATCCCGACCGCCGAAGTCCCGGTCACCAACATCGTGCGTGATACGGTACAGAGCGCCGCCAGCCTGCCGTTGAAGTTCGTCTGCCACACCCCCTGTTTCCGCTCCGAAGCGGGCTCCTACGGCCGCGACACGCGTGGCATGATCCGCCAGCACCAGTTCGACAAGGTGGAACTCGTGCAGATCGTGACGCCGGACCGTTCGTGGGAAGCGCACGAGGAACTGACCGGTCACGCCGAAACCATCCTGCGCCGGCTCGCGCTGCCGTACCGCAAGGTGGCTCTGTGTACCGGCGACATGGGTTTCGGCGCCGCCAAGACCTACGACCTCGAAGTGTGGCTGCCGGCCCAGGACACCTATCGCGAAATCTCGTCCTGCTCGAATTTCGAGAGCTTCCAGGCACGCCGGATGCAGGCCCGCTTCAAGAACGAACAGGGCAAGAACGAAATCCTGCATACGCTCAATGGTTCGGGCCTGGCGGTCGGCCGCACGCTGGTGGCCATCCTCGAAAACTACCAGCAGGCCGACGGCTCGGTCGTTGTTCCCGAGGCGCTGCGTCCGTGGATGGGCGGCGTCGAGCGCATTGGGGCTGCCTGACCCGGTCACGACGGTTTCACGCTCGCCCGAGGCTGTGCTACACTGCGCGCCGCTTCAGACGACCGACACCCGGAGAGGTGGCAGAGTGGTCGAATGTACCTGACTCGAAATCAGGCGTAGGCGCAAGTCTACCGTGGGTTCGAATCCCACCCTCTCCGCCAAGCATCAAGCAATCAAGCGCCCCTCAGGGCGCTTTTTTGTTTCCGGGCTACTTTCCGGTCAGTGCCTTCTTCGCGTCCAAGCCTGCGCCCCGATTCACGAATCGGGTGGTGAACGATTTCGTGATATCGACATCGCCAGGCTTGAACAGACCGGCGCGCACCATCTTGTCGTAGAAGTCGCGGACCCGCGCTTCGCTGATGGTGCCGATACCCTTCGTCAGGGTGTCGCCGGAATCGACGATGCCGTACTCCTTCATCTTGCGTACCGAGAAGTCGAGCAGGTCGTCGGTCATTTCCGGGTTGGCCTTCCTGATCAGCGCATTGGCGGCGC
>DATCUL010000130.1:0-4132 GCA_036567405.1 Methyloversatilis sp.
GCAGTACTGCCAACCCTTCGCCGTGTACGCCGGTACCACCCATCCCGCCATCCTCCGGCCCGGCAGGCATGCGGCCTGTTCCGCCGATACCTCCATCCCCCGGCGATGCGGATGCCAGAGAAACGGACGAAGGCCGTGCCAACGGATTGCTGTCAACGCACAAGGGGTCGGCCATCACCGCCGGCGCAATGCAGCAGAACAAACACGCGATCAGCCAGCGCACTTCAGCTCTCTCTTTCTTGTCATCATGACTTCCGGCATGGAAGCAAACACCGGAGATGAGGCGCACCCGGCCCGCTTGCGTCGATCACCGCCGGCATGTGAACACGCCGGAGCAGTGCGACCGCCGGTGGCAGCGCAACGCCTCACGGTGCGGGCCGGCAATCGCCGCTGAAGCGCGGCATCGTTGATTCCGGTCATGACCTTGTGGCACGGAATGCTACCCCATGACTTCCGGGTGCATCTGCCAAGGCATGCACACCATGCCAGACCGGGCCGCAATCGATACCCCATCGACGCCACGATCACCCGGATGCCTGCTCCCGTACTGACGCCGATGGCGCATTGCGAGCGATCAGGTGCCTGGCCACCGTGTGATACAGCGGAGGGCTGAAAATCCGCGACACGCCCGATGACAGCAGCGACACCGCCATCAGGCCGATGATCACCGAATAGCCGTCGACCATCTCCATAACGATGATGAAGGACGTGATCGGCGCCTGGGTCACGGCCGCGAGGAATCCGGCCATGCACAGCACCAGCAGCATGCCGGGAGCCGCCTGCTGGCCGATCAGCGGCGCGAGGTCGTGGCCGATGCCGGCCCCGATGGCCAGGCTGGGCGCGAAGATGCCGCCAGGCAGCCCGCTCAGGTAGGCAATCAGCGTGGCGACGAATTTGGCCGGACCGTAGTACCAGGCGAGTGATGAGTTGCCTTCCAGCAGGTGCCGGGTTTCCGCATAACCGCTGCCGAAGGTGATGCCGCCGGAGACATGGCCGAGTGCCGCTACCAGCACACCGCAGCCGAAAGCGAAGCGCACCGGATGATGGCGGCGCAGATCCGCCATCCGGCCGCACCAGGACGTGGAACTGACGACCAGCATGCGCGAGAACACACCGCCGGCGGTACCGCACACCAGCGCGGTCACCGCGACGGCGAGCAGCATCTGGCGATCGCTGCCGGCCAGGGCAATGTGCCCGAAGTAGCTGGCCTTTCCGAGAAAGGCCTGCGACACGAGGCCCGCCAGCACGATGGCCGTGATGATCAGGCCACTCAGTCGGGCCTCGACATTGCGCGTCAGTTCTTCGATCGCGAAGGCGACACCGGCCAGCGGGGTGTTGAAGGCCGCGGCAATGCCGGCCGCACCACCTGCCACCAGCATGTGCGTGCGTGCGACATGCAGTCCGCGCGGCAGCAGCCGGTGCAGCGCATTGAGCATCGAGGCGCCGACCTGTACCGTCGGCCCCTCGCGGCCCAGCGAAAAGCCGCTGCCGACCGCAGCGACACCGATGACGATCTTGCCGACGATGATGCGCAGCGACAGCAGCGGCCGCCAGCCTGTCCCCGCAGGGCGCGACATTTCCGCGATCGTCTGCGGAATGCCGCTGCCCTCGGCGCCCGCGAACCATCGGCGGGTCAGCCAGACGCACAGCGCGCCACCGCAGGGTGTGAGCACGAACGGCCACCAGGAGTGCGCATGCGCCAGCGCCCGGAAACGATGCACCGCAAGATCCGACAGGCTGGCAAAACCGACGGCCAGCATGCCGACGCAGGCTGCCCCGCCCCAGAGTACAAGACGACCCAACCACACCTTGAAATAAGCCTGGTTGCGCCGACTCAGCAGCCGATGCTTCAGCCGGACGAGTGTCAATCGGCTTTGTGTCGTCAGCAAATTCGGCAAGGACATCGTTCGAGCGGGTATCTTTCGGTTCTGTCGTCAGTGGCAAGTTGCGTGCCGTCGCATTTCCGGCGCCCGATTCGCGGCTCCGGCCAGCAGTTGCGCCAGATTCATGCCCGTCCGCCGCACACCGGGCGGACCGATGCACCACATCGGAGCATTTCCGGAGACATTCGCATGACGCCACCAGCCCGCGGCATTGCCGTCACGCCCCACCGTCTGGCGACCGAATCGGCGCGCGACGTGCTGCGCGAGGGCGGCAACGCGATCGAGGCGATGATCGCGGCAGCGGCCACCATCGCCGTAGTCTATCCGCACATGAATGCACTCGGCGGCGATGGCTTCTGGCTCATCGCCGAACCGGGTCAGCCGCCGCGCTGCATCGATGCCTGCGGCGCCGCCGCGGTACTGGCCAGCCGCAGCTGGTACGCCGATCAGGACATCCGCGACCGCTTGCCGGCGCGCGGACCCATGGCGGTACTGACCATGGCCGGCACGGTATCCGGCTGGCAGCTCGCATTCGAAGCCGCCACGCAGGCGGGCGGAAAGCTGCCCCTGTCGCGTCTGCTGCGCGACGCCGAGCATCACGCACGCGCCGGCGTGGCGGTCGGCGACAGCCTGTCACGGGCATTCCGGTCCAGACAGTCGGAACTGTTGCCGCAACCCGGCTTCGCCGCGCACTTCATGCCCGACGGTGAAGTGCCCGGTCGCGACGCCCTGCTGCTTCAGCCCAAGCTGGCCGACACGCTGGCACAGTTGGCCCGTGCCGGGCTCGACGACTTCTACCGCGGCGACCTGGCCCGCCGGATGTCCTTGGCGCTGGAGCGCGCCGGCAGTCCGCTTCGTCTGGCCGACTTCGTGACACATCGCGCCCAGTGGCGGACGCCGCTGGTACTCGAACACAGCCTCGGGCGCATCTACAACACGCCGCCGCCGACCCAGGGACTGCTGTCGCTGCTCGTGCTCGGACAGCTCGACCGCGCCGGCCTGGCCGGCCTGTTCGACAACCCGGTCGACTTCATCCACTGCGTGGTCGAGGCGACGCGGCAGGCCTTCGTCATCCGTGACCGCCACCTGACCGACCCGGCACGCATGCGGGTCGACGCCCAGGCGCTGCTGTCGGCCGAGTGTCTGAACATGCTGGCCGACAACATCGACATCGACCGCGCCGGCGGCTGGGTCAACGGCGCCGCCGGCGACACCGTATGGCTGGGTGTCAGCGACGGTGAAGGCCGCACGGTCAGCTTCATCCAGAGCCTCTATCACGAGTTCGGCAGCGGCGTGATCGCCGGCGACACCGGTGTGCTGTGGCAGAACCGCGGCGTCAGTTTTTCGCTGGCGGCCGGCGCGGTCAATACGCTGGAACCGTGCCGCAAGCCCTTCCACACGCTGAATCCACCGCTGGCGCAGCTGAATGACGGGCGCACCGTGGCCTACGGCAGCATGGGCGGCGACGGCCAGCCACAGTTCCAGGCGGCAGTCCTGCTGCGTCACCTGCTGCTCGGCGAATCGGTGCAGGACGCGGTCGCCGCTCCGCGCTGGCTGCTCGGCCGCACGTGGGGCTCGGCCAGCAACACGCTGAAACTCGAGGCGCGCTTTCCGCCCGAAGTGTTCGACCAGCTCGCGGCGCGCGGCCACAAGGTTGAAGCCATGGCCGATTTCGACGAAGGTGCCGGCCATGCCGGACTGGTCGTGCATCACCCGGACGGACGACTTGAAGGTGCGTCGGACCCGCGTTCGGACGGCTCGGTTTCGATCGTCGGGCAGGCACCGCGGTAAGGACCGCTACGCGACGCCGGTCTGGTCGGTACTTCCCCCGCACGGAGTCCGCCATGTCCGCACGCCTCGCCCTGTTCCTGCTCGCATCCGCCGCGCTGATGCCGCTTTCAGCGGCTGCAGTCAGTTGCCAGGTCCGCAGCGGCTGGTCGCCAGTGGTCGAGCTCTACACCTCTCAGGGCTGCAGCAGCTGTCCGCCGGCCGACGCCTGGCTCGGTTCGCTGGCTCAGGCAGCTGCTGCGCGGCAGGTCGTGCCGCTGGCTTTCCATGTCGATTACTGGGACTACCTCGGCTGGCGCGATCCCTTGTCGCAAGCCGGCCACTCGGCCCGCCAGCGCCGTCTTGCGCGCGCCGAAGGCGGCACGGTGGTCTATACGCCGCAGGTGCGCCTGTCCGGCGGAGACTTCCGCGACTGGCGCTCCGCCGACATCGTGCGTGGTGCGCTGGCCCGGACCTTGTCC
>DATCUL010000131.1:0-3952 GCA_036567405.1 Methyloversatilis sp.
GGGCAAGGCGCACAAGCGTGGCATCGATGTCGTCCCGCAGGATTATGGTGTCATGGGTCCGTGGGTGCACGAGCAGTCCGTCTAGTCCGAAGCGGCAGGCCTGGAAGCGGTTGTACGTATAGACCAGATAGTCGTCCTCGATCGGAGCGGCTTCCTCGCCTGCCAGTATGCTGCTGCACAGTGCCTGCAGATAGACGGCGATCGATGCAGCCCGACCCACGGTCAGGGGCGTGTCGCACACACGCAGTTCTATCGTGCCGTACTCCGGTTTCGGTCTGATGTCCCAGTAGAAATCCTTCATGCTGCGGACAATGCCCGTGGCCTCCATGTTTGCGAAGTAGTCATGTTCGAAACATTTCCAGTCGAGTACGAAGGGTGCGCGCCCGCTGAGGGGAAAGGCGAATACGGAATTCAGGCGGGCGGAGTCGAACAGCGTGTCGCTGCCCTGCGAAAACGGTGACGAGGCGGAGAGCGCGATGAAGTGCGGAACGTAACGGCCCAGTGTGTGCAGTACGCGCAAAGCACTGTCGGCATCTGGCATGCCGATGTGCACGTGCTGGCCGAACACGGTGAACTGTTTCGCCAGATATCCGTACAGGCCCGACAGGTGCTGGAAGCGCGGTGCTGAAAAGATGCGCCGCTCGTACCAGTGCTGGAACGGATGTGTACCGCCACCGCACAGTGACACGTTCAGTGTCTGCGCGGCACCGATCAGCGTGTCGCGCATGCTTTCGAGCTGGGTGAGCAGCGCGTCATGATGGACATGAATGTCGGTCGCCACCTCGATCATGCTATCGGTCATTTCCGGTTTGATGTCGCCGGGAAATGGCTTGCGTTTCGTCAATTCGAGCAGGTCGGAGGCGGCGGACGCCAAGTCGCGATCGTGTTCTCCGACCAGCTGCAGCTCAAGCTCGATCCCCATGCTGAGCGCATTTGAGGCGTGGAAGGTTTCAAGAGGCATCAGCAATGTTCCTTGCGCGGTGTCTCGCCGGCCAGCATCAATGCCCACTGGGTGAACAGCGGGCCGGCGAACTCCATCACGATCACCATGCCGGCGATTGCCGACAGACTGCCATCCGCCAGACCGAAGCCGGCGCTGCGGCTGTATTCCAGCAGCAGCAGCGCGAAGCTCGACAGCGGCGCGAGTGCCAATCCGGTCAGCGCGCCCTTGCGTGTGCTTGTGCCGCTCACGCGGGCGAGCGCGGTAGTGGCCGCCATCTTTGCTGCAATGCGACCAACCGACAACAGTACGGCCAGTGCAAGACCCACGGCCGTGGTTGGCCAGGTTGCCATGCTGGCGACGTACACGAACAGGAACAGTGCGAGCAGATCACCCAGTGCGCCGAAATTGCGCTGCGCCGCGGCCAGTACCATACGATTGCGGCGCATCAGGATGCCCAGTGTCAGTGCCGCCAGCAGCGGTGAGACATTCACACCCTGGGTTACCAGAGTGACCAGCATCACCGCCAGTGCAAATACCGTTGTCACGCCACGTTCGTCGGCGCGCTGACGTCGCAGCAGCCATGGCAATGGAAAACCGATCAGGATGCCGCAACCGATCGACACGGCAAGGATGGCGACGCTGTTCCACATGGCGCTGTCCAGACTGCCGGACGCCAGTAGTTGCCAGTAACCGATGGCCCCCTTCATCAGCAGCACCGAAAGCAGGCAATTGATGGCACACAGATGCAGTGCACGTTCGGTCACTTGCCCGGAACTGCGCAGATCGTTGGCGACACGTGTCAACGCGGCCGGTGACGTGGCGACCGACAGCGCGCCCAGCACCAGGGCGATGCTCTCCGGTTGTCCCATGGTCAGCGCGATCCAGCGCACGACCGCAAATGTAAATAGCGATTCGGCGATGCCGCTGGCGAGTATCCAGGGGTTGGTCACCAGCCAGCGCAGGTTGATGCGGTAACCCAGTTCAAAGAGAAACAGGCTGAGCGCGAAGTTGGCGAGAAAAGAGAGTCCGGCGGCAGTTTCTGGCGCCGTGTGCGTATCGGTCAGCGCACTGCTGACGATGCCGGTCAGCGCGTAAGCGCATACGCGTGGTATCCCCAGACCACGATGTGCGATTTCTCCTGCCAACCATGCGGCCAGCAATACGGCCGGCCAGCCGACCAGTGCAAAGATGCGTCCTGCTTCGAAGACCATCGCTCCCTCCAGTCTGCACGCAGCACGTGCGATGGAAAAGGGCCGCACCCCTTGCGGGGTGCGACGGCGGATTCTTGTGCGGGATCGGGCTGCTGTCGGAGCAGCTCTTGGTATGGAGAACCGGACGCGACCGGTCCTGTTATGGCATTAGCGCCGGGAGAGCCGGCCTTGGTCAGGAATCGAAGGTATCACGCAGTGACAACCGGGATCTTGCCGATCTTTGCCTGCCATTCCTTCGGGCCGGTGTTGTGCACTGAGGTACCGCCCGAATCCACTGCAACCGTCACCGGCATGTCGACCACGTCGAATTCGTAGATCGCTTCCATGCCCAGGTCGGCGAAACCGACCACCCTTGCACCCTTGATCGCCTTCGACACGAGGTAGGCCGCGCCGCCGACCGCCATCAGGTAGGCGCTCTTGTGCTTGCGGATCGCCTCGATCGCGACCGGGCCGCGCTCGGCCTTGCCCACCATCGAGATGAGGCCGGTCTGGGCCAGCATCATTTCGGTGAACTTGTCCATGCGGGTGGCGGTCGTCGGGCCGGCGGGGCCGACCACTTCGTCGCGTACCGGATCGACCGGGCCGACGTAGTAGATGACGCGGTTGGTGAAGTCGACCGGCAGCTTCTCGCCCTTGGCCAGCATGTCGGCGATGCGCTTGTGCGCGGCGTCGCGGCCGGTGAGCATCTTGCCGTTCAGCAGCAGGGTCTGGCCCGGCTTCCAGGAGGCGACTTCTTCCGGCGTCAGCGTGTTGAGGTCGACGCGCTTCGAGGTCTTGGTGTCTGCCTGCCAGGTTACGGCCGGCCAGTCTTCCAGGCGCGGTGCTTCGAGCTTCGCCGGGCCGGAGCCGTCGAGATGGAAGTGCACGTGGCGGGTGGCAGCACAGTTCGGGATCATCGCCACCGGCAGCGATGCGGCGTGCGTCGGGTAGTCGAGGATCTTCACGTCGAGTACGGTGGACAGGCCGCCGAGGCCCTGGGCGCCGATGCCCAGCGCGTTCACCTTTTCCATCAGTTCCAGGCGCAGTTCCTCGACGCGGCTCAGCTTTTCGCCGCGTGCGGCCTTGTCGGCCACCTGCTGGATGTTGATCGGTTCCATCAGCGATTCCTTGGCCAGCAGCATCGCCTTTTCCGGCGTGCCGCCGATGCCGATGCCCAGCATGCCAGGCGGGCACCAGCCGGCGCCCATGGTCGGTACGGTCTTCAGCACCCAATCCACGATGGAGTCGGATGGGTTCAGCATCACCAGCTTGGACTTGTTTTCCGAACCGCCGCCCTTGGCCGCGCAGATCACCTCGACGTGGTGGCCCGGGACGATTTCATAGTGGATGACTGCCGGCGTGTTGTCCTTCGAATTCTTGCGGGCGCCAGCCGGGTCGGTCAGCACCGAGGCGCGCAGCATGTTGTCCGGATGCAGGTAGGCGCGGCGCACGCCCTCGTTGATCATGTCGGTCACGCTCATCGTGGCATCCCAGCGCACATCCATGCCGACCTTGATGAACACCACGGCGATCCCCGTGTCCTGGCAGATCGGACGCTTGCCTTCGGCACACATGCGCGAATTGGTCAGGATCTGCGCGATGGCGTCCTTGGCAGCCGGCGACTGTTCGCGCTCGTAAGCCTGGCCCAGCGCCTGGATGTAGTCCAGCGGGTGGTAGCAGGAGATGAACTGGAAGGCGTCGGCGATGGACTGGATCAGGTCGTCCTGACGGATGGTGGTGGCAGTCATGCGGGTAATCCTCGTTGTGCAGCGTTCGCTGCGCGGTTTCAGTGCTGCGATTTGTTCAGCAGCAGGGTCTG
>DATCUL010000132.1:0-8670 GCA_036567405.1 Methyloversatilis sp.
CTCGCCTACAACACCCTCAACAACGCATCCGTCACCATCGTCGGAATCGGCGGCGTCGGTTCATGGGCCGCCGAAGCAATCTCTCGACACGGCATCTCCAAAATCTCAATCATCGACCTCGATAACGTCGCAGAATCAAACCGCTGATATACCGATTTCAGTCGGAATGTCTGGCGCATCCTCATTGGTGCGCGATCAGAAAGTCGCCAAGACGGAATTCGTCCTGTTCTCTGTGTTATCCTTCAAGGCTAACCGCGATCGCGGTACCTAAACATCCCCGCCTAATTTCTCCATACGATTCAAGGACTTTCGCTAATGGCGCAGAACACTTCACCCGTGAACACTTTGAAGCGGACCATCAGTATGTCGGTACTGACCGCGGACGTGGAAAAGAACGTCGCGAGTCGTCTCGCACGCATGGCCAGAACTGTCAAAATGCCCGGGTTCCGTCCTGGCAAGGTGCCGATGAAACTGGTCGAACAGCAATATGCCGCCCAAGCGCGCTCTGAGGCTTTTACGGAGGCAGTGCAGATTGCGTTCGGTACTGCCGTGCGGGAGCAGAATTTGCGGGTGGCCGGCGCGCCGATCATTGAACCGTCGGAAGCTGCTGAGCCAGGTCACGTTGGTTTCAACGCAACCTTCGAAGTGTATCCTGAGATCGAACTGGCGGATCTGTCCGGCAAGACGTTGGAACGACCGGTTCTGACGGTTGGCGAGGCCGAGATTGACAAGACGCTTGATGTTCTGCGTCTGCAGCGCGTGTCGTACGAGGTTGTTCAGAGAGCTGCTGTGAAGGAAGATCGTCTCGTGATCGATTTCCGCGGTACGCGTGAAGGCGAGCCCTTTGACGGCGGTGCGGCAGAGGATTTTCCGATTGTTTTGGGCGCGGGAGGCTTGCTCCCGGAGTTCGAGGCAAACCTTGATGGCATGAGCGCCGGCGAATCCAAGGTCTTTCCGTTGACTTTTCCCGAGGAGTACAAGGCGCAGGATCTGGCTGGCAAGACTGTACAGTTCGAAGTGAAGGTCAAGGCTGTCGAAGCGCCGCGTTTACCTGAAGTAGATGAGGAATTCGCTCGTTCCCTGGGCGTTCCGTCGGGTGACGTAGCCCAGTTGAAGGTTGATGTGAAGACGAATCTTGAGCGTGAGGTCAAGAAACGTCTGCAGGCCAGAGTGAAGAATGAGGTGATGAACCTTCTGGTCGAAAGTCACTCCTTTGAGGTGCCGGGGGCTCTGATTGAACAGGAAGGGCTCCGTCTGGCCGAGGAAGCGCGAGCGAATCTGGTGTCGCGCGGCATGAACATCAAGGACATTCCGGTGGAGCCGGCTTGGTTTGCCGAGCAGGCCGGGCGACGTGTTCAGTTGGGCTTGCTGGTCGCCGAGATCGTGAAAAAGCATCAGCTGTATGCAAAACCTGAACAAATTCGTGCTGTGGTTGAAGAACAGGCACAAAGTTATGAAGATCCGGAAGACGTCATTCGCTGGTATTACAGCGATACTCAGCGTCTGGCTCAGGTCGAGGCGCTGGTCGTTGAGGACAACGTGGTCGACTGGGTGTTGAGCGTCGCGCAGGTCAGCGAAAAGGCAGTTCCATTTGATGAACTGATGGCAGCAAACAACTGAACGTCCGGCGGGCATCCGTTGCAGGGGGCCCGCTTCTGAAACAACCCGAGGCATGCCCCGTCGCCTCCTGAAGGAGAGTATCGAATGACGTCGGAAACGGTCGGCTTGGGTATGGTGCCCATGGTCATCGAGCAGAGCGGTCGTGGAGAGCGCGCATACGATATTTATTCGCGCCTGCTTCGCGAACGTGTCATTTTCCTGGTTGGACCGGTCAATGACGTGACGGCAAATCTCATCGTTGCCCAACTTCTGTTTCTCGAGTCGGAAAATCCCGACAAGGACATCTTTTTCTACATCAATTCGCCGGGTGGCTCGGTGACCGCGGGCATGTCGATCTACGACACGATGCAGTTCATCAAACCGGCGGTGTCGACGCTCTGCATCGGTCAGGCTGCAAGCATGGGTGCCTTTCTGCTCTCAGCCGGCGCTAAGGGTAAGCGTTTCTGTTTGCCTAACTCCCGCGTGATGATCCATCAGCCCATGGGGGGATTCCAGGGGCAGGCATCGGATATCGAAATCCACGCACGGGAAATCCTGACCCTGCGTGCAAAACTGAACAGCATCATGGCGCATCACACGGGACAGCCCATCGAGACGATTGAGCGTGACACGGACCGTGATAATTTCCTGTCAGCTGAGCAGGCGCGCGAATACGGCATCATTGACAAGGTGTTGACGACACGTGCGGAAGGTTCGACCTGAGTTGGTTGTGACCGGCGCATCGTGTAGTTTGGAGTAGACCCATGACCGACAAAAAATCAGGTTCCGAAAAGCTGTTGTATTGCTCGTTCTGCGGCAAGAGCCAGCACGAAGTGAAGAAGCTCATTGCCGGGCCGTCGGTCTTCATTTGTGATGAATGCATCGATCTGTGCAACGACATCATTCGGGACGAGATAAGCAGTGAGCAGTCGGGAAAGAGCGCCCGTGGCGATTTGCCGTCGCCGAAGGAAATCTGCGAAATCCTCGATCAATACGTAATTGGTCAGGCTCCGGCGAAACGCATTCTCGCCGTTGCGGTATATAACCACTACAAACGCCTGCGCCATATGTCGCGCAAGGACGAGGTCGAACTCTCCAAGAGCAACATCCTGTTGGTCGGGCCGACCGGCTCGGGCAAGACCTTGCTTGCGCAAACGCTCGCACGTCTCCTTAACGTGCCGTTTGTGATGGCTGATGCCACAACGCTGACCGAAGCGGGCTACGTTGGCGAGGACGTCGAAAACATCATCCAGAAGTTGCTGCAGAAGTGTGATTACGAGGTCGAGCGCGCGCAGCAGGGCATTGTGTACATCGATGAAATCGACAAGATTTCGCGCAAATCCGACAATCCGTCGATCACGCGGGACGTGTCCGGAGAGGGCGTGCAGCAGGCCTTGCTGAAGCTGATCGAAGGAACGGTTGCCAGCGTTCCGCCACAAGGCGGGCGCAAGCATCCCAATCAGGACTTCGTTCAGGTCGATACCACGAACATCCTGTTCATCTGCGGTGGTGCTTTCGATGGTCTCGAGAAGGTCATCCGCAACCGTACCGAGCAGTTCGGCATCGGTTTCGGCGCCGAGGTGAAGAGTCGGGATAGCCGCAGTACTGGTGAAGCGCTGCGCGATGTCGAGCCGGAAGATCTGATCAAGTTCGGTCTGATTCCGGAATTCGTCGGTCGCCTGCCGGTTGTTGCGACCCTGCAGGAACTCGATGAAGAAGCACTGATCCAGATTCTGATCGAGCCGAAGAACGCACTGATCAAGCAGTACCAGAAGCTTTTCCAGATGGAAGGTGTCGAACTGGAAGTTCGACCGGCCGCGCTGCAGGCTATCGCCCGCAAGGCATTGAAGCGCAAGACCGGTGCCCGTGGTCTGCGCAGCATCATCGAATCGGCGCTGCTCGACACGATGTACGAACTTCCCGGTATCGACAATGTCACCAAGGTTGTGATCGACGAGGGCATGATCGAAGGCGAAACGAAGCCCATCATGCTGTTCGCGGACCAGGCCAAGGTGTCCGGTTCGAACTGAAACCCGCGCGTCGGTAACGCGCTCGCGGGTGCCGGAGCCGGGGCGGCTTGATTCGGGAAACGCCGCCCCAATCTGTCTGACACTGTCGCGTTAAGGAATTGCAATGTCCAGCCTCCAAACCGTTCCCGAACAACTAGAGTTGCCGCTGTTGCCGCTGAGGGATGTCGTTGTTTTCCCTCACATGGTGATCCCGCTGTTCGTGGGACGACCGAAATCCATCAAGGCGCTCGAGTCGGCGATGGAAGCCGGCAAGAGCATCCTGCTGGTGGCGCAGAAATCCGCCGCCAAGGATGAACCCAATCCGGAAGACCTCTACCGGATCGGCTGCATCGCCAACATCCTCCAGATGCTCAAGCTGCCGGATGGCACCGTTAAGGTGCTTGTCGAAGGCACGCAGAGGGCAACGGTCGAAGACATCGTCGATATCAAGACACTGTTCATGGCTCAGGTCACCACCGTGCCTGCGCTCGAGCAGACGTCGCATGAGATCGAGGCGATGCGCCGCGCCCTGATCGGCCAGTTCGATCAGTACGTGAAGCTGAACAAGAAGATCCCGCCGGAAATCCTGACCTCGCTCTCGAGCATCGAGGAAGCCGGCCGTCTGGCCGATACCGTCGCGGCTCATCTGCCGCTGAAGCTCGAGCAGAAGCAGGACATCCTCGAGCTGTTCGGGACTGCCGAGCGCATCGAACGTCTGTTGTCGCAGCTTGAGACGGAGCTCGACATCCTTCAGGTCGAAAAGCGCATCCGCGGCCGCGTGAAGCGGCAAATGGAGAAGAGCCAGCGCGAGTACTACCTGAACGAGCAGGTCAAGGCTATCCAGAAGGAACTGGGCGAAGGCGAGGACGGCGCTGATCTCGAGGAAATCGAGAAGAAGATCAAGACCGCCGGCATGACCAAGGAAGCCGTCGCGAAGGCGCAGTCCGAGCTCAAGAAACTGAAGCTGATGTCGCCGATGTCGGCCGAAGCCACGGTCGTGCGCAATTTCATCGAAACGCTGGTCGGTCTGCCGTGGCGCAAGAAGTCGCGGATTTCAAAGGATTTGGCCGAAGCCGAAAAGGTGCTGGACCGCGATCACTACGGTCTTGAAAAGGTCAAGGAACGCATCCTTGAGTACCTGGCAGTGCAGCAACGCGTCGACAAGCTGAAGGCACCGATCCTGTGTCTGGTCGGCCCTCCGGGTGTGGGCAAGACCTCGCTTGGCCAGTCGATTGCCAAAGCGACCAACCGCAAATTCGTGCGCATGTCTCTCGGCGGCGTCCGCGACGAGGCGGAAATCCGTGGCCATCGCCGCACCTACATCGGTTCGATGCCGGGCAAGATCCTGCAGAACATGACCAAGGTGGCCGTCAAGAACCCGCTGTTCCTGCTCGACGAAGTCGACAAGATGGGTCAGGACTTCCGCGGCGACCCGTCGTCGGCCCTGCTCGAGGTTCTTGATCCGGAACAGAATTCGACCTTCGTCGACCACTATGTCGAAGTCGAATACGATCTGTCAGACGTCATGTTCGTGGCGACTGCCAATACGCTGAACATTCCGGCACCGCTGCTCGACCGGATGGAGGTTATCCGCCTGTCCGGCTACACAGAGGACGAGAAGGTCAATATCTGCCAGCGTTACCTGATGCCCAAGCAGATCAAGAACAATGGCCTGAAGAAGGAAGAGCTGTCTGTCACCGAGGATGCGCTGCGTGACATCGTGCGGTACTACACCCGCGAAGCAGGTGTGCGTGCGCTCGAACGCGAGGTCTCCAAGATCTGCCGCAAGGTGGTCAAGGGCCTTGTCATGAAGAAGCGCTCGTCCAAGGTCGTGGTCAATGCGAAGAATCTCGACAAGTTCCTCGGTGTGCGTCGCTACACCTTCGGCATTGCGGAAAAGGAAAACCAGGTCGGTCAGGTCACCGGACTGGCATGGACCGAGGTCGGCGGCGAACTGCTGACGATCGAGGTTGCGACGATGCCGGGCAAGGGTGTCGTGCAACGTACCGGTTCGCTTGGCGACGTGATGAAGGAGTCGGTCGAGACGGCACGTTCCGTGGTGCGTTCGCGCGCCCGTCGTTTGGGTATCAAGGACGAAGCGTTCGAGAAGGTCGACCTGCACGTGCACTTCCCGGAAGGTGCGACGCCGAAGGATGGTCCGTCCGCAGGCATCGCGATCACGACCGCTCTGGTGTCCGCGCTGAGTGGCATTCCGGTACGTGCCGATGTGGCGATGACCGGCGAAATCACGCTGCGCGGAGAAGTGCTCGGCATCGGCGGCCTGAAGGAAAAGCTGCTCGCCGCAGTTCGGGGTGGCATCCGCACCGCGCTGATCCCGGAGGAAAACGTCAAGGATCTGGCCGACATGCCGGACACGTTGAAGAACGCACTGGAGATCGTGTCGGTCAAGTGGATCGATCAGGTGCTTGAACGCGCACTTGAGCGCAAGCCGGATCCGCTGCCTGAGCCGGATGTTACGGCCTCCGTTTCGAAAGTCGAGGAGCCGGCTGCCGCCGCAGCGGTTGTGACGCACTGAGACGATGTGACATACAGCCCGCGAACCTCGTCTTGTGAGGTATCATCGCGGGCTGTTTTTTGCACCGCTTGTTGTTGGTTGTTTTCAGCGGGTGCTTAGCTCAGTTGGTAGAGCGTCGCCCTTACAAGGCGAATGTCGGCGGTTCGAGCCCGTCAGCACCCACCAGTTATGCAGAACGGAGTGGTAGTTCAGTTGGTTAGAATACCGGCCTGTCACGCCGGGGGTCGCGGGTTCGAGTCCCGTCCACTCCGCCAAAACTGACAGCGGGCGAACTGATGTTCGCCTTTTTCATTTCCTGCGCCCGAAACCGAAAATCGGGTTCCGCGAGAGGCTCCTATGTTTGACGCAGTCCGCAACAACAAGCGCGTGGTCCAGGGTGTCCTGCTGCTGCTGGTGTTGCCTTTTGCCTTCTTCGGTGTCGAGTCCTACATCCACCGGGATGCCAAACGCGAGGATGTCGCGGTCGTCGGCGGCGCAAAGATAACGCCGGAAGAATTCGAGGCAGCGCTGCGCGAACAGCAGGACCGGTTGCGCGACACGATGGGTGACAAATTCGATGCAAGCATCATGGCTCGCCCGGAGGCCCGGGCGCAGATACTCGACGGTCTCGTCAGCCAGCGCATCCTGATTCAGGAAGCTCAGCACAGCCATCTGTCGGTGTCGGACGGGCGTCTGGGTCAGGTTCTTGCGACCATCCAGGGCTTCCATGTAGACGGGAAGTTTTCCGAAGCGCGCTTCGATCAGATCGCACAGTCGCAGGGTTTGAGCCGCGACGGTCTTCTGGCGCGCATCCGTCAGGATCTGGTGCTTCGTCAAATGTACGCAGGCGTCGCAGGCAGTTCCTTCGTGCCGCCGTCGCTTGCCAGGCGCTGGGCCGAGATGCAGCAGGAACAGCGCGAGGTCGCCGAAGCGGTCATCACGCCGTTCGAATTCATCGAACAGATCAAGATCACGCCCGAGCAGGTCCGCAAGCACTACGACGACAACCGCAAGGATTTCGAAGTGCCCGAGCAGGTCAAGGTCGAATACCTGATGCTCAGCGAATCGGCACTGGCCAAGACCATGCAGGTTAGCGAGGAAGACATCCGCAAGACCTTCGAAGCCAATCAGTCCCGCTACATGCAGGGCGAGGAGCGCAAGGCACGCCATATTCTGCTGACGGTCAATGCCGGCGCCAGCGCGGACGAGCGCAAGGCGGTGCGGGCGAAGGCCGAAGGCCTGCTGAAGGTGCTGCGGGCCGATCCGGCCAAGTTTGCCGAGCTGGCAAAACAGAATTCGCAGGACCCGGGTTCGAAGGACGCCGGCGGTGACCTGGGTTTCTTCGGTCGCGGCACGATGGTCAAGCCGTTCGAGGACACGGTTTTCTCGCTGAAGCCGGGTGAAATCAGCGGTATCGTCGAAACCGACTTCGGCTATCACATCATTCAGTTGAGTGAAGTCAGGGGCGGGCAGGGCAAGACGCTGGATCAGGCTCGGGCGGAAATCACCGACGATCTGAAGAAGCAGGCCGCCCGTCGACGTTTTGCGGAACTGGCAGAGGTATTCAGCAACACGGTGTACGAACAGGCCGACAGCCTGGCACCAGCCGCCGAGAAACTGGGGCTGGAGGTCAAGACCAGTCCGTTGATTCCAAAAGGCTTTCTGATGCCGGCGCCGTTCGATAACGAAAAGCTGCGTGATGCGATCTTTTCCGACGATGCCATCAAGAACCGCCGCAATACGCAGGCCATCGAAACGGCGTCGAACACGCTGGTATCGGCGCGTGTGATCGAGCAGCTGCCGCCGTCGGTCAAGCCCTTCGAATCCGTTCAGGCCGAAATCGAGAAGAAGCTCGGTTTCGAGGCCGGACAGAAGATGGCGCGGGAACGTGGCGAAGCGTCACTGGCGAAGCTACGTGCCGGCGAGGATGCACCGCTGAACTGGTCGCCACCGCAGGATGTGTCGCGTGCCCAGGCACAGGGGCCGGCTGCGGAAATGGTGCGAGCGATCTTCAATGCGCCGGCAGCCAAGCTTCCGGCCTATCTCGGCTTCCCGATGCCCAACGGCGGTTATGCGGTATTTCGCATCAGCGCCGTCAAGCAGCCGAAGGAAGCGCTGGATCCGGCGCGAGTCCAGGCAATCAAGGCCCAGCTCGACCAGACCGTGGCCCAGGATGATTTCGCGGCGTATATCACCGCGTTGCGTCAGCGTTATCCGGTCACGATCAACAACAAGGCGCTGGAATCGCCCAAGCAGCAATAAGGACGATCCGGCAAAAAGCAGAAGGCCGCCCGCGGGCGGCCTTCTGCTTTTTGGTCAGTTCGGCTGGTTCTGGTCGGGTTGCGGTGCGTTTTTCAGACCGGTCAGAAAGGTGTCCACCAGCCATGGCGCCGACTTGTGCAGATCGAAGTCGCGCCGCTCTATCCAGCTGCGCATCAGTCCGCCGATGAAGGCGTGCATGGCTTCCGCGGTTTCCTTCACTGGCATGTGCGCCGGCAGTTGCCCGCAGCGTACCGCCGCCTCGAACACTACCTGCAGCATAGACAG
>DATCUL010000133.1:0-2536 GCA_036567405.1 Methyloversatilis sp.
GACATTCCGGCGCCGTCGGCGGGCCGCATCGTCGAACTGAAGGTGAAGGTCGGCGAGCGGGTATCGGAGGGCGCTGCAGTGCTGACGATGGAGCCCGTCGGCGCAACGCCCGCCGTGGCCGCACCGCCGGCGCAAATCGCACCCGTCACGCCGGCGCCGGTCGCCACAGCACAGCTTGCGACCGGCAGCGCACCGTCGAAGGTGGATGACAGCTGCGCGGTACTGGTGATCGGCGGCGGCCCCGGCGGCTATTCGGCCGCCTTCCGGGCCGCCGACCTCGGGCTGGACGTGATCATCGTCGAGCGCTACACGACGCTGGGCGGCGTCTGCCTGAACGTCGGCTGCATTCCGTCAAAAGCGCTGCTGCATGTCGCAGCCGTCGCCGACGAGGCCGAGGCGCTGGCAGCACACGGCGTGAAGTTCGGCGCGCGCGAGATCGATCTGGACGCGCTGCGCGGCTGGAAGGACAAGGTGGTCGGCAAACTGACCGGCGGTCTGGCCGGCATGGCGAAAGCGCGCAAGGTGAAGGTGGTACGTGGCAGCGCCCGCTTCGTCGACCCGCATCACGTCGAGGTGGCGCTGACCGCCGGCGACGGCAAGGACGCGACCGGCGACACGAAGGTGCTGAAGTTCGACCACTGCATCGTCGCGGCCGGCAGCCAGTCGGTGAAGCTGCCCTTCATGCCGGCCGACCCGCGCATTATGGATTCCACCGGCGCGCTGCTGCTGGCTGACATTCCGAAACGCATGCTGGTGATCGGCGGCGGCATCATCGGCCTGGAGATGGCCACCGTCTACTCGACGCTCGGCGCACGCATCGACGTGGTCGAAATGACGGGCGGACTGATGCAGGGCGCCGACCGCGACCTGGTCAAGGTGTGGCAGAAGCACAACGCCCGCCGCTTCGACACCCTCATGCTGAACACGCGGGTCACGGCTGCCGAAGCCGGGCCCGCCGGCATCAGAGTCAGTTTCGAGGGCGCGCAGGCGCCGGCCGAGGCGCAGACCTACGACCGCGTGCTGGTGGCGGTCGGACGCACGCCGAACGGCCGCATGCTGAACGCCGAGGCGGCCGGCATCGCGGTCAACGAGCGCGGCTTCATTCCGGTCGACAGCCAGATGCGCACCAGCGTGACCCACATCCACGCCATCGGCGACATCGTCGGCCAGCCCATGCTGGCGCACAAGGCGGTGCATGAAGGCCATGTCGCGGCCGAAGTGATTGCCGGCCACAAGCGCCACTTCGACGCCACGGTGATCCCGTCGGTCGCCTACACCGACCCGGAAGTCGCCTGGGTCGGTCTGACCGAGGATGAGGCCAAGGCGCAGGGACGCGCCGTAAAGGTCGGCCGCTTCCCGTGGGCCGCCAGTGGAAGGGCGATCGCCAACGGTCGCGACGAAGGCTTCACCAAGCTCATCTTCGACGCGGAAACCCACCGTATCGTCGGTGGCGGCATCGTCGGGACCTCGGCCGGCGACATGATCGGCGAAGTGGCGCTGGCCATCGAAATGGGCGCGGACGCGGTCGACATCGGCCACACCATCCATCCGCACCCGACGCTGGGTGAAAGCATCGGGCTCGCGGCCGAAGTGGCTGAAGGCAGCTGCACCGACCTGCCGCCGGCACGACGGTAAATCGGCCCGGTTGCGCCCGCCTCACGGTCGGGCGCAACCGAGTCGGCAAAATTTACAGTCGACCTCCGGAATCCATCTCCGGAAATTGAAAAAATCGGTCAAGTCTTTTCAAATCACCTGCTTGCAATTGAAAAACAAAAAAGGCCTGACTTTTGCTTACAACCATTTCATCGCGACAACCCAAGGACCGGCACGCGTTGTTTGGCGCGCGCGTGAAGCAGTCGGCGCACCCCGCAGGTGCGGGCGCGCTAAGATCCTGTCCAACATTGCCTTTTCGGTGAACGCACATGAACGAACACGACAACAAATCCAGCGTAGAGACCACCACGCCGCAGGCCGGCGGGGTCGATGAAGCACGCCGCCGCATCACCCGCGGTGGTGCCGCCGGCGCGGGCGTGCTGATTTCGGTCGCCAGCCGCTCGGCTTTCGGCACGGGCACCTGGGGTACCTGTACCGGTTCCGAAATGGCATCGGGCAATCTGTCGCGCGAAGGCACGGCACGTCCCTGCGGCTGCAGCCCCGGTTACTGGAAGAGCAGCAATCCGAACGGTACGGAGGTCTGGAACGATCCCAATCTGATTCCGTCGACATACGGCCCGAACAAGAGTTTCAATACGGTGTTCGGGGTGACCTTCTTCAAGCCGTCGGATAACGTGACGCTGCGCAACGCAGTAGATGCAACGAAGCTTCCCTATCAGCAGCCGAACGGCTGGTGCCCGACCAACAAGGCGTCGAACATGCAGACCGTCGCCTTCCATGCCGTCGCGGCGCTGCTCAACGCGCAGTTCTATGGCAGCCGCTATCCGGTCACGGGCATGCAGACACCGACGGCCGTCATCACGGCTTTCCAGAACGCCTTCAACAAGCCCACGACCACCGAAAAGATTACGGCACTGACCGC
>DATCUL010000134.1:0-1599 GCA_036567405.1 Methyloversatilis sp.
CGACGGCAGTCCGACCGGCGTGGCCGGCGGCTGCGCCGGCCAGCCCGCTGCTTCGAGCGCGAATGCTGCCGGCGCCTCGCCCACCAGCACCGCGATCGCGTTCTGCAGCTGGGTGCGCACGAGCGCCAGATCGACCACCTGTGCCTGCGCCGCGCGCAGCTGCGCCAGCGCCTGTACCTCGTCGGCGCGCGTCGTGACGCCGGCCGCCACCCGGTTGCGCGCAACGTCGAGCGCGCGCTGGTACGCGGCCACCGTACGTGCATAAAGCTCGCGCTGGCTGTCGGTGGCGCGCAGCTGGAAATAGTTCTGCACCAGTTCGGCCTGCAGGCTCAGGCGCACCGACGCCAGATCGGCACTGCTGCCGGCCAGATCCGCTCCGGCCGCCTCGACGCCGCGTCCGATGCGCCCCCACAGGTCGGCTTCCCAGCTGGCATCCAGCCCGATGCGGTCGCTGGTCGACAGCGTGCCCTCACGGCCCGCGGTTCCGGCACTGCGGCTGCGCGTCGCCGACGCCGACAGATTGACCTGCGGATAGTAGGCGGCACGTGCCTGCTGCGCCGCCGCGCGCGCCTGCCGGTAGCTGCCGAGCGCGGACTGCAGGTCGGGATTGGCGTGGTCCAGCCGCACGATCAGCGCATCGAGCACGGCATCGTCATAGCTGCGCCACCAGTCGCCGCGCGGCAGGTGGTCGGCCGGCTCGGCCGGCTTCCAGCCGTCGGCGGCGCGATAGGCCGCCGGCATCGCAAGCTCGGGCGCCTTGTGCTGCGGGCCGATGCTGGTACAGGCGGCGAGTACGGATGTGGCGAGCAGGACGGACAGTCTGTTCATGGCGTGACGGTGTGCGTGTGAGCGGCGCCGCGTTGCCGCAGGCGCCTGCAGAAGCGGCTGAAACGTTCCAGATACAGATAGGTGACCGGCGTGGTGTAGAGCGTCAGCAACTGGCTGACCACCAGTCCGCCGACCACCGCGATGCCGAGCGGCTGGCGCAGTTCGGCGCCTTCGCCGAAGCCGATGGCCAGCGGCAGCGCACCGACCATGGCGGCCAGCGTGGTCATCAGGATGGGGCGCAGGCGCAGCAGGCAGGCCTCGCGTATCGCATCGACCGGTTCCCGGCCGCGCCCGCGTTCGGCGTCGAGCGCGAAGTCGATCATCATGATGGCGTTCTTCTTGACGATGCCGATCAGCAGCAGCAGGCCGATGATGGCGATCAGGCCGAATTCGGTATTGAAGGCCATCAGCGCCAGGATGGCGCCGATGCCGGCCGACGGCAGCGTCGACAGGATGGTCAGCGGATGGATCAGGCTTTCGTACAGGATGCCCAGCACCAGATAGACCGCGACGACGGCCCCCAGGATCAGCAGCGGCTGGTTCGACAGCGACTGCTGGAAGGCGCGCGCCGAACCCTGGAAGCCGGCATTGATGCCGGCCGGCACGCCGATGTCGCGCATGGCCTGATGTATCTGCTCCATCGCCTGCGCCAGCGTGACGCCTTCGGCCAGTCCGAAGGAAATCGTCGACGACACCTGACCGCCGACATGCGCGATCGACAGCGGCATCGTGCCCTGTTCGACCCGCGCGAAACTGGGCAGCGGCGCCAGC